>JAGOSX010000001.1:30851-105440 GCA_018062065.1 Minisyncoccota bacterium
AACAAACACTTCTTGTCCGACTGGATATGCAGGCACGCCACCTAATTGTAAATATGCTCCTGGTAAAATACCTTGTCCAACTAGCGAAGGATGGAGTGGAACTTATTGGCCGGATTGTAAATATAATACAACAACAAACACTTCTTGTCCGACTGGATATGCAGGCACGCCACCTAATTGTAAATATGCTCCTGGTAAAATACCTTGTCCAACTAGCGAAGGATGGAGTGGAACTTATTGGCCGGATTGTAAATATAATTATACAGGAGAATGCCAGGAAGGGTGGACTGGAACATATCCAAATTGTAAATTTATCAAAGAATGCCCTCTTGGGACAACTGGAACATATCCAAATTGTAAATTAGATAGTAGTGGCGGAGGAAACGGTAATGGAGGAGATAATGGAAATAACGGAGGGAATGGGGGTGGCGAAAATAATACTGATGGAAATTGTCCGTTAGGTTACACAGGTAATCCTCCTACTTGTGTAGCAAGTACATCTTGCCCAACAGGTTGGACTGGAACTTGGCCAACTTGTACCTTTGTAGGCGGAGGAAATGGTAATGGAGGAGATAATGGAAATAATAATGGTAATAATGGAGGTAACGGAAACAATAATACTTGCCCAAATTACACTACTGGAACTTGGCCAACTTGTACCTTTGGTCGAACTTGTCCGGCTGGATTTACTGGAACTTGGCCTGTTTGTACTAGTGGACCAACTACCAATATCGCACATTGCTCTAATGGGGTTCAAGATTTCGGAGAAACTGCAATAGATATCGGGGGGGGTTGCGGAGGAGTCTATAATTCTGGATCGACTTGTTTCGATAATATTAAAAACGGAGATGAGACTGGAATAGATGAAGGTGGCCACTGCGGAGATGGACCGAATAATAATGGAGAATATCCTTCTTGTTTCGATAATATTAAAAACGGAGATGAGACTGGAATAGATATCGGAGGACATTGCGGAAATGCAAATACAGGGACTGATTGGGTAGATGTAGTTTTCCCTGACGCAAACGGAACGGGAACAACTACAGGGACTTGTGTGAATGGGCTTTGTAACGGAGATTGGGAAGGTAATTTCCCGGGACAAAATGGACCCTTCTCTGGAAGTTGTAGAGCTGGTCAATACACAGATTGTACCTTTACAGGAAATTGTGTTAATGGGGTTTGTACTGGAACTTGGAACGGTAATTTCCCGGGACAAAATGGTCCTTTTGCAGGAACCATAAACGGAGGATTGGGAGATGGTAGAGGTCTCGGAAATAATGATTGGATAGATTCTGTATTCTTAAACTTAGCAGGAGAAGGAACAATAAATGGTAAATGTGTAAATGGAATTTGTTCTGGTGAATGGAAAGGAGTTTGTCTTGGAGTAAATGGTCCACTTGCAGGAGTATGGAACGGAGAAGGAGCTACTGGACCTTATACTGGAACAAGGGAAAATAATAAATGTTCTGGAAAATGGAGTGGGGTTATTGCTGGAAATAACGGGGACTTGCTTGGTAAATGGAAGGGTGACGGTATAGGAGCAAATGACGGCAAAGAATTATATATTGGTTACGAGGGAATTCCGGATGTTGATGATATTGTTCGTTACCACGAAGGAATTGAGCACGTATTTATAAGAAGAATAATGATAAATACTGAACTTGCTCGTCATTATGGATACCAAAAAGGTCAAAATTTACTTCACTTTGCTTGGGATCTAGCTCATAAATTAGCAAAAGAATTCGGATATGTAGACAACGAAGGTAAAGAAATTCGTGTTAGTCAACCAGACGTCTCTGCCTATCAACTAAGGTTAGTAGGAGAGAAAATTACAGTCTATGAATATTACCAAAATAAAATTATAGACTTGAGAGACAGAACTACAATCTTTAAAAACAAAAATAATTACGAATATTATTTCACTCAATAAATTTAAAAACTCTCTATGTAAATAGAGAGTTTTTAAATTACTAATTTTACACAAAAGCACTAGCCCCGTCAGTCGCGACTGACGGGGCTAGTATATATAATTTTATTTTGGTAAAATATTATATATAAATAGATGAAAAAAATTTTTTCAAAAATTTTAATTGCTATCCTAATTTTAGGCTTTTTATTCGCACCAGTAACTCCAAAAATCGATATTCAAAATCATTTTAGTTTAGTAAAAAATGAAGTATTTGCGGAAGATATTTATTATTACATCATTCTAGCAGTTGATGGTATTAAATCGGTAGAAAAAACAACATTAAATTTATGCCAAGAAGCTAGAGACGAAAACTTAAAAAGTGGGACTTCTGTAAAAACTCCTTGTTTAAAAGCAACAAGTCGTGCAGAAATTGATGCCAAAATCGCTGAAATAAAAACAGAAACTACTCAACAAGAAATTACGGAGATTAACAAAACTTATGACGGCGTTCTTGGTGATAATTTTTTTAATTGTGAAGCTAGTACAATTTTTACAAATTGTTTAGTAGCAGGTCTTTACCATGTATTTTTTAGTTTATCAGCATTTTTAGCGAGTTTATCAGCAAGAATTTTAGATTACTTTGTATTTTATGCATTGGATAGTGATAGCTATAAAGGTGACTTTATTACACTAGGTTGGGCACTAGTTAGAGATATCTCTAATATACTTTTTATAATAGCTTTGCTTTATGTTGCAGGTAAAACAGTCTTAGGATTAAATACTTCTAATAATAAAAAGATAATAGGCATGGTTATACTTATGGCGCTATTAATTAACTTTAGTTTATTTATAAGTAAAGTGGTGATTGATATTTCAAATATAGTAGCTAGAGTTTTTTATGCAAATATAGAAAACGTGGATCAGTCTGGTAATCAAAACGTAGCAGGTTATTCAGATGCAGATGGAACTACTGGTAAATCAATAAGTGTTGGACTTGTTGCACAATTTGATCCTCAAAAGATTTTTCAAAATAGTGGAATTCCTCAATTAGTAGATGGCACAGTAGGTCCTTTTGCTATTGTTTTAATACTTTCTATTATTTTAATGTTTTATATGACTTATATGTTTTTATCTGTAGCTTTCGTTTTTATTGGTAGAGTTGCAATGCTTTGGATTTTAATGATTTTTTCTCCTTTAGCTTTTGTGTCAAATACGGTTCCTGATTTTAAAATACCTAAATTTAATTTTAGAGAATGGAAAAGCGAATTATTTAATCAATCGTTTTTAGCTCCTATATTTGTATTCTTTTTATACTTAATAATATCCTTTGGAAAATTACCGGTAGTTTCTGATGTTATAGATCCAAATACTTTAAATAATGTGGGAGGAACAGCAACAAATGGTACGTTAAACACATTTATGAAAATATTTATACCGTTCATTATAATCTTTACTTTAGTAAAAATTGCCAAAGATACAACTATAAAAATGGCAGGGGAGCTAGCATCAGGTATGAGTAAGTGGGGAACAATATTAGGTGCAGGAGCTTTAACCTTAGGAACCGCAGGGACTGCTTTTCTTGGCAGACAAGTAGCAGGAAGATCTGCGGCTGCATTAAGTAAAAGAGAAGGTGCAATGGAATATGGTACAGAAAGAGCTAAATATAGAGAGAATTTAGATGCATGGAAAGCTAGTGATAAAAAGACTAGAGGCGCTAGACCAACGTGGGAACAACACAAGACTGATTATACAGTTAAAACTGGTAATACACTCACAGACAGTTTCTTAACTAAAGTTGGAGGTAGGATTAATGCGGCACAAATTAGAAATAAGAAAATTGATCATGGTGCTCATGAATACGAAGATATTAAAAAGAAAGCTGGCTTAGAAGGAGTATCAGATTCAAATATTAGCGCAGTAGAAGAAAGTAAGATGATTGAATTATTTATTAAAGATAAGAAAAATGATATTCAAAGTGAAATTAGAAGTGGTAATGCAAAAGATCATTCAGGTAATGCTATAGAAGGAGAAAATGAATTTAATATTAGAAACAGAAAATCTATTGCTGATAAAATAGGCGGAGCTCCAGGAAGTGCAGAAAGAGCGCAAGCTATTGCTGATGGTGATTTTGATAAAAAAACAAACAATCTAACAGATCAAGGAAGAAAGAAGGTTGATGAAACCCTAAAAATTGAATTTAACAAAGTGTTAGAAAAAACCACTAAAGAAGTTGGTAAAGAAAAATTTGAGCATTTTAGAACAGAAGCAAGATCAAAAACAAATATCATTGATAGAATAACTGCAAAATCTAGTTCTGGAAGTTATGATATGACTAAAATTAACTTTGAAGATAAACGAGCAAATATGATAAGTAAAGGAGTACTTGCAACCTTAGGAGTTATTGCATTAGGATTAAGAACTGGTTTAAAAAATATAAATTTAAATCCAGCAAAAGGCCAAGGTGACATAACAAAAGATTTAGCAAATATAATTAGTACTACTATAAAAGATATTGGTAAAAACATAAAAATTGATGTTGGTGGCGGGCATGGTGGAGGTGGTGGACATGACAAAGGTGGACATGATGATCACGGTGGCGGGCATGGTGGAGGACATCATTAAAAATTAGATTTTAATAATAAGTTACTAAATTATAAAAAAGTTTTGGTTTATAAGATTTAAGTAAAATATATGGATCAACAAGAATTACAAAGAACAATAGCAAAATATTATCAAAAGCTTCCAGAAAAAGCAGGTGAGTATTTTGCTAGTATGAACTGGTTAGAAATTTTAAAAGGAATTAAAGAGAAAAATAATTTATCAGAATCTCAAATAGAAACTTTAAGTATAGAAACTACACTACTTTTACTTGCAGTAATTAATAAAGAAGAGTATGAAGCAATTTTAGAAAAAGATTTAGAATTAGAAAGAAATAAATTAGATTTAATTTTAAAAGAAATAGATGCTTATATCTTTAATAATATTGGATTAGAATTAAGAGAAACTTTTGAAAAGAATCAAGATGAATCAATAATAGGAAATGAAATAGAAGAAAATACTGAGGTTTTAAAAGATATTACTGAGTTAGCAAATAAAATAGAAGAGAAACCAAAAATTTTATCTAATGAAAACGAAAGTAAGGTAGAGCTCATCGTAGGTGAATTAAATCATGAAGAGAAAGTATATCAAATAGGCAGGGAAAATAATCTCACTATTGCTCAAATCACCAAACTAGATGAAATCGTAAGTGACATTTTAAACGGAAAAATATTTGGTGATCAATTCCTTAATGCTTTAAATGCTTTAAATTTAGACGAAGATAAAAAGAAAAATATTGCCAGTAGAATAAATAATGAAGTTTTCAAAGAAATCCGAAATCGCATGATGGGTAAAGTCTTAGAAAATAAAGGAGCTCAAGAACAAATAGTAAAAAAAGAAGAAATTGAACCTATGATACCAGTAATTAATAAAAACCCCGAAGAAATTGCATTAGAAAAAAAAATTATTGAAGATAAAAAAATAACAAGCAGTATAATAAATCAAAAACTCGGTAGTCAAGTCAAAAGTAACATAACAGACAGCGTACACTCATTACCAAACCTAAACGAAAATGCAAATAAAAAAATAGATCCTTATAGAGAAATTCCGGAATAAGATTTCATAATTTTGATTTTTTTGTTTATAATTAATATATGCAATTTAAAGTTCCACAATTCTTAGACATAGAAGATAAAATATTTGGACCTTTTACTTTTAGCCAATTTGCTTATTTAGCAGGAGGCGCAGGTATTAGTTATTTTTTATATAAAATTTTAGGATTTTGGTTAGGAATTATTCCCATTTTATTTATAATATCTTTAGCTTTGGCTTTAACTTTTTATAGACCCAACGATAAACCTTTTGTGGACATGATAGAATCAGCTTTTAGTTATATGTTTAATAGCAAACTTTATATATGGCAAAGAGATAAAATAGAAAAGAAAGAAGTCTTTAAAAAAGAAAAAGAAGAGGAAGAAATTATTCATAATCCTAAATTAAACAAAAGTAAATTAAGAGATTTAGCATGGAGTTTAGATATATTAGATTTTAAAAAAGAAAAACAAGAATAATTTATGGCAATTAATGCAAGACCAACTCAAGAATTCGTCCCAATTAAAGAAATTAGAGACGGTGTAATAGAACTAAAAGACGGCGGGCTACGCGCTATCGTTTTGGCGAATTCTATTAACTTATCTTTAAAATCAGGAGAAGAACAAAAAGCTATAATTTTACAATTTCAAAATTTTTTAAATACCTTAGATTTTTCAGTTCAAGTATGTATTGAATCAAGAAGATTAGATATTAGACCATATCTATTATTACTCGAAAATCGAATGAAAATTCAAAATGAACCACTAATGAAACTTCAAACCAAAGAATATATGGAATTTATTCGTAATTTTACAGAAAGCGTAAATATTATGACCAAAAGCTTTTTTATTGTTGTACCTTATAGTGAAAATACATTTATACCTTCAAATAATAATGTTTTAGATAATTTATTTAAAAAGAAGAGTAATGAAGAAAAAAAATTAGCAGAAAAAATGGATTTTGAGGAAAAAAGATCTCAACTTGAGCAAAGAGTAAGTATTATTCAACAAGGATTAAACCGTTGTGGTATCAAATCTGCTCAATTAGGGACAGAAGAAGCGGTTGAGGTGTTTTATAAAGTCTTTAATCCAGGAGAACTAGAAGGAAAGATAGAACTTGAAGGTCAAAACTAAAAACAAAAACTAGAACTAAATATTTATTTATATTATAATTGATATAGGTTTTTAATAACTATATTATGGGAATTTTTGATACATTATTTGGTAAAAAAGAAAATAAAAACAAAACAGAAGTTGATACTTCTATGCTTTCGGTATTACCTGAGCAAATTTATGAATCTGCAACATTAGAACTCAAAGATATAATTGCTCCTTCAGCCTTAAAAATAGAAAGTAAATCTATAAGTTTAGGCGACAAAATAGCTAGAACTTTTTTTATAATATCTTATCCTAGATATTTAATTGATAACTGGTTTTCTCCTATCATAAATTTAGATAAAATATTTGATGTATCAATTTTTATACATCCAATAGACACTTCAATAATATTAAGACAATTCCAAAAAAAGGTAGCCGAAGTTCAAAGTCAAATCAATGATCGTGAAGCACGAGGTATGGTACGTGACCCAATGCTAGATACAGCTTATCAAGACTTAGAAGGACTTAGAGATAGCCTAATCCAAGCCCAAGAAAAGATGTTTGACGTGGGGGTTTATATCACAGTCTATGCTGATAATGAACTTGAATTATATAAAACAGAAAATGAAATCAAATCTGTACTTGAATCTAAATTAATTTATCTTAAACCAGCTCTTTTTCAGCAAGAAGACGGTTTTAAAAGTGTTATTCCAATAGGTACAGATTTATTATCTATAAATCAAAAATTAAACTCTGAACCTCTATCGTCTATTTTTCCTTTTGTTTCTTTTGATTTAACTTCTGACAAAGGAATACTTTATGGTATTAATCGTCACAATTCTAGTTTGGTAATTTTTGATAGATTTTCACTTGAAAACTACAACTCAGTAACTTTTGCTAAATCTGGAAGTGGAAAAAGCTATGCAACAAAATTAGAGATTCTCAGATCTTTAATGTTTGATATAGATGTAATAGTTATAGACCCAGAGAGGGAATACGAATATTTATCTGAAGCTGTAGGTGGTAGGTACTTTAATATTTCTCTTTCTTCTGATCACCATATAAATCCTTTTGATTTACCTATACCTCGTGACGATGAAACTCCAGCTGATGTGCTAAGATCTAACATTATTAATTTGGTTGGTCTTTTTAGATTAATGCTAGGAGGACTTAGCCCAGAAGAAGATGCATTAGTAGATAGAGCAATATCTGAAACTTATGCTATTAAAGATATTACTCCTGAATCTGATTTTTCTAACATTGAACCGCCTCTACTTTCTGATTTTGAGATGGTTCTTTCTGGTATGGAAGGCTCTGAATCAGTAGTCCAAAGATTAGCAAAATACACAAAGGGCTCTTGGTCTACTTTTATCAATAGACCTTCAAACGTAGATATCAACAAAAAATTCGTGGTTTTTTCAGTTCGCGACATGGAAGACGAATTAAAACCTATAGCTATGTATATAGTTACTCATTTTATATGGAATACTATACGCAAAACTTTAAAGAAAAGACTTCTTGTAGTGGACGAGGCTTGGTGGATGATGAAATCTGAAGACACCGCTTCTTTCTTATATTCCTTAGCTAAAAGGGGAAGAAAATATTACCTGGGACTAGCAACTATCACTCAAGACGCTGCTGACTTTATGAAGTCTCCATATGGAGTGCCTATTATTACCAACTCTTCAATTCAATTATTGCTAAAGCAAAGTCCTAGTACCATAGATATATTGCAAAAAACCTTTAACCTTACTGATGAAGAAAAATATCTATTACTGGAATCTGGGGTAGGAGAAGGCATCTTCTTTGCTGGATTAAAGCACGTTGCTATTAAAGTTGTAGCGTCTTATACTGAAGATCAAATTATCACCTCAGACCCATCTCAAATACTATCTATTAAAAAGGAAAGAGAAGACCTTGAAAATGTAGAAATGAATAATAGTTAATGTTATAATTAACTCAATGATAAAAAAGGTTTTTATTATAATAATTGCTTTTCTATTCTTAACGAATAGTAATTTCGCTTTTGCTCAACTTTCTAGTGGAGATATAACTTTAATCACAAACCCTTCTTACCCAAAAGCAGGTGAAACTGTAACCGCAAAAATTGAAAGTTATACTGTAGATTTAAATAAATCTTATATAATCTGGAAATTAAACGATGAAACTAGGCTAAACGGTATAGGCAAAAATGAATTTAACTTTACTCTAGGAGAGACAAGTTCTAAAAATGATATTTCTGTTACCATAGAAACCTTAGACGGTAAAACTTTCACTAAAAACCTCAGTTTATCAGGTGCGGACTTAGATTTGCTTTGGGAAGCGATAAATTCATACGCACCTCCTTTTTATAAAGGGAAAATTTTATTTAGCAGAGAAGGAGAAATTAAAGTAACTGCAATACCTAATATTCATAACGGTCAAAATAAAATTAGTCCGAACACTCTATCTTATGCTTGGGAGAAGGATGGAAATAGGGATTTAAAAGCATCAGGTTTTGGAAAAACTTATTTTAATTATAAAAATAGTTTTTTGGATAAATCAAACGAAATACAAGTAACAGTTTCAGATATTAATAGTAACACCGAATTAAATCAAAGTATTAGAATCACCCCCACAGAACCTAAAATTATTTTATATAAAAAAGAAGGGGATGAAATAAAAACTAATAACAGTATTAAAAATAACTATTTTATTAGAAAAGAAGGTGAAAATATTGTTGCATTACCTTATTTCTTTTCTCCTAAAAATTTATTTTTGAGTGACTTAAAAATAAATTGGTTTGTAAACGGTGAACAAATTTTAAATCCAATAGCTAAGAACGAATTATTTATAAAACCAGCGGAAGGCAAAAACGGGGAGGCAAATCTTCGGGTTATTATTGAAAATTTAACAACCCTTTTCCAAACCAAAGATAAAAACTTAATTTTTAATTTTTAATGAAAAAAATATTTTTTAAAAAAATAATTATATATTTATTTTTAACAATAACATTATTAGGTGTTTTAAGTCCTAATAATATTGTTTTTGCTCAACTTGATTTTACTGTTACCGACCAAGGAGATCCTAATGGAGACGGTAACCCGGGAACAACAACCACGAACGCAACAATAGTAGAACCAGTACCAATTTATAACGAGAAAGAATACGAACCATTAGCTCCATTACCAGGATTAGAAGGTCCTTTAGATTTTAGCGGAGATTGTGTTTTAGGAGAATATTTAAATATTTTCATAAAAGTCTTCTTATCAATAATCACTGCTATTGCAGTAATTATGATAGTCTACGGGGGTATTAATTATCTTATGAGCGATTTAGCAAACACTAAAGAAGATGCAAAATCTTCTATCATTAACGCAATTTTAGGAATAATTATTGCTTTATCTGCTTATATTATATTAAACACAATAAACCCCAAGCTACTTAATCTTTGTTTAAACAATATTCCAAATCAATCGATATCTGTTAGTGAATTTGACGAACCTCAAAAATTAATAAATGGAAAATATGGAAAATATACAGCTAATGCAAAATGGGATGAAAACCTTGCTGGTGATTTTGCTAAATTACCAAGGGGTGTTACAGTAAATTCAAAAGAATGTACTTATGTTGGTGAACGTAGTTGTACATCCACAAGAGGTTTAAATACATCTATTGTAAACAATTTGGCAAATTCATGCTGGGAAAGTAACGGTAAAAAAGATTGTAATATTATCATCACAGGAGGAACAGAAAACTGGTTACATAGTGCAAATGGGGGTCATGAACCAGGTAGTCCAGTAATAGATGTAAGAGCCAGTACCGATGTTAATTTTTATATAACGGGTAAAGCTACTCCTCCTACAAAAGATATAACTATTACAAAAAATGGTGTAAAATATAGTTATGAGGTCGCTCATTCAAACGAAAATACAACAGGCGCACATTGGCACGTTCATTATTAAACCAAATGTCTAAAAAATTTATCATTTTAATAACAATCTTAATTCTAATTATAGTTTTGTTTTTTGGCTTTTCTTATTTAACAAAAGATAATACTAATACAAATCAAAATACCGAAAATAGTAATAAAAACTTTTTTTCCGATATTTTTAATTTCGGAAATATAACTCAAAATGAAACTGTAAACAACATAGTTGATTTTGTTACAGGCAACAATGAAGAAAAAGAAGGAGATATAGAAGAAGTTAAAAAACTTTATAAAATATCTAGCATGCCTATTACTGGTTATGGTATTTTAGAAAAAGAAGTTTACATTGAGGTTCCAGATTTACTTCCAGAAGAAGTCGATTTTAATGAAGGCAATCAAAATCAAACTGAAGCCCCTAAGACTGAATTTATTTCAGTTATTCGTTACGCGGACAAGCGTAACGGAAATATTTACGAAAACCAAATTAACAAAACAGAAGAAAGAAAGTATTCAAATACAGAAATATTCAAAGTACACGAATCTTTATTTACAAATAGAAACACAATCATGCGTTATCTAAAAAATAACGATACTATCGTAACCTTCTTAGGGGAAATATCTAAAGACGTAATAGGAGGTGACTCAGAAAATGCTCATGAAATCTTTGGCTCTTTTTTACCAGACGGCATAAAAGATATTTCAGTATCTAAAGAAAAAAACGAATTCTTTTATTTAACAAATAGTAGAGATGGGGTAATAGGTAATTTAATAAATGAAAAAGGGGAAAAGATTCAAGTTTTTAATTCTTCTTTCTCAGAATGGAATTCTCATTTCCCTAATAAAGATTATGTTATTTTGAATACAAGACCTTCAGGATTAGTAGATGGTTTTAGTTATATTTTAAACCTTAAAAATAAAGATTTTAATAAAATACTAGGCAACATAAAAGGCTTAACAACTCTAAGTAATAATACTTTATCTACTATATTATATTCAGATAATAATCTATCAATAAAATTATTTGATCTTAGTAGAGAAGAAACTAGAAATCTAAGATTAAGAACTCATCCTGAAAAATGTGTATGGAGCAATGATAACGTAATCTTGTATTGTGCTATACCAAAAGAAATCGAAGCTGATTTAATTTACCCTGATGCTTGGTATCAAGGTGAGGTGAGTTATAACGACGAGATTTGGAAAATAGATACTTACACTGGAGCAAAAACAAAATTAATCGATCCAAATACTTTATATGAGAATGAAAATATAGATGCTATTAATTTATCTTTAGATAAAGACGAAAAAACTTTATTCTTTATGAATAAAGTTGATTCATATCTTTGGGCTCTTCGTTTAGATTAAATATTACCGATATATTTAATAACTACGTGACGATCTTTTCCTTCTCCATTTGATTCAGTTTTTAAATCAGTTTCATTAGCTAAAAATTCGTGAACAATTCTTCTGTCGAAAGGGGACATAGGGTCTATTTGAATATTTGATTTAAAATAACGAGCTCTTTCTGCCATCATGTGAGCAATTTGATGCAAATTATCTATTTTGTTTTTTTGAAAATTATTTATATCAATAATAAAATTTAATTTTTTAGTTTCATCTTTAATTTTATTTTCAATAATTCTTTTTACTATTGAATTTAAAGATTGCAAACTTTCTCCATTTCTATGAGTAAAATAGTGAGGCTCTTCAACGTAAACTCTAAACCAAGTACTATTTAAAGTATTTGGAGTGGTAACTTCTTCAATTATAATTTCCTTAATACCAATACCTAAATTAACAATTAAATCTTCTATTAATTTTTGAATTTCTTGATTATTCATATAATTTAATTTACCTTATCACTCGCGATTGATGAGGTTGTAACTAATAATTTACTTTTTTTATTAATATACATTTGTTGCAATCCTCCAAAAATATTACTTGTAGCCCAATAAAGAGCAATTGCACCGGAAATACTATAAGCAATAAATGCTACAACAAAAGGGAAAACGTATTTCATTTGTACATGCATACTTTCACTTAAACTCTCTGCAAAACTAGGCATTTTATTTGGATCTTTGTTTTCTGACTTTTTAGGTTTTGGCATAAATGATGCTACGAAGAATTGAGAAAGGCCGGCAATAATAGCTAAAACTAAGCTTTTTTGACTAATATCAATAAGTCCCAAGAAAATTGTATTTAAATAGTCTGGTTTTGGTATAAAACTATATAAAACTTCAGGATTAAAATTTAAACCTTTATAAAAAACGTAATATAAAGCAAAAATAATAGGTATTTGAATTAAAATAAGCAAACAACCAGAAAAAGGATTGGTGTTGTATTTTTTATACAATTCGAAAGTTAAACGAGCTTGTTCTTCTTTAGTTTTTCCACTATTTTTAATCTTTTCAAGTTCAGGTTGCATTTCTCTAACTTTTGCTTGACCTTTTAAGGATTTTTGAGAAAGGGGAAATAATATAAATTTAACTAAAATAGTAAGTAAAATAACAGCAATACCTAGATCATGAAAAGGTACGACTGATACTAAAAGGGCTAAAAGATTCAAAAAAGGCTCGTATAAAAAAGTATTCCAAAGATTTAATAACATATTCTCAATTCTATACGAAAATAGCAAAAAAACCAAGTTTTGCTATTATTTTAAAACATCAATATGATTTTTTTGCCAAGGGTGACAACGCAAAACTCTAACCATAGAAAGGTAAAAACCCTTAAAAAACCCATATTTTATAAAGGCTTGTTTGCTATATTCCGAACAAGAAGGATAAAAAACACAACTTGGTTTTTTATATATTCGAATATATTTTTGATAAAAATTTATTAAAAAAAGAGCAATTTTCATTAACTTTGTTTTAAAATAGAAATAATTTGTTTAATTTCATTTTCAAGGTTTAAAAAAGCTGTATTTTTATGATTTCCTCGCAAAGCAAATATTTCTTTACTATTTTTACCAAAAATAAAAGATCCATTAAGGCCTAAAGGCAAATCATGTAAATATTTAGAAACAACATTATAACCCCTACGTCTTAACATATTCCGCCCAACAGCACTTTTCATTACATTTTTAGGCACAATAAAAGAAACCCGTGTTTCAAGGTTTCCTTTATTAATATAGAATTTAAGGCTAATATTATTGGAATTTATAAATTTCCCTTGTTTAAAAATTAAATCTACAATCTTTTGACTAGTTCTATTTTTCTTGGGAATCATATTGAGCTAAAACTACTTTTTCTTTACAGCTAAAGACTTACGTCCTTTTCTCATTCTCTTTAAAATAACCTTTTTACCATTTGAAGTCTTAGAACGAGACAAAAAACCGTGAGTTTTAGCTCTTTTTCTTTTATTTGGCTTGTATGTTTGTGACATGTTGGTAGTATAACAGATTTTTGATTTAAGTCAAAGCAGGGGAGTAATAAAAGGTTATCAACAATTTATCAACATAGTTAATAACTTTCGTATATTACAGGCAGTTTTAAAAAAATAGTATAATAAACGAAATGGATACAAAACAACTTTGGAAAAACTGTTTGAATGAAATTGAGCTAGGTATATCAAAAGCCAACTTTAGTACTTGGTTTAAAAATACTTCAATTTTAAAAGAAGAGGGTGGAATTATTTATATTGCGGTACCCAACGAATTCGTTAGAGATTGGCTTTTTAATAAATATCACAAATTAATAACTAAAACTATTGCTGATATATATGAGAATATGCGAGCTGTGGAATACGTTATTTCTAAAATCGAAATAAAAGAAGAAGAAAATAAAACTAACACAACCGAAACCACTGTAAACAAAGAATTACCCCTAAAAGACTTATATATAAGCCCAGAAGACAATTTAAACCCGAGATATAGATTTGATTCTTTTATTGTTGGTGGTTTTAATGAACTTGCATATGCTGCCTCTCAAGCAATCATAGAAAACCCTGGAACAAAATATAACCCTTTCTTTGTATATGGAAATACAGGTCTAGGTAAAACTCACCTACTTCAAGCTGTAGGGAACTCTATTAAAGAAAAATACCAGAACAAGAAAGTTCATTATATTACCCTAGAACGCTTTGCTACTGATTTTATTAATTCATTGCAATCAAACAAAGCTAACTCTTTTAAAGAAAAATACCGAAAATATGATCTTTTAATTATAGACGATATTCAATTCATCGGTAAAATGGAGAAAATCCAAGAAGAATTATTTCACACTTTTAATACCTTTTATGAAAACAATAAACAGATTATCTTTTCTTCAGACAAGCACCCTAATTATATACCTGAATTAGCAGACAGATTAAAATCTAGATTTGCTCAAGGTATGATAGTTGACGTTTCTGAGCCTGAATATGAATCAAGATTAGCTATTCTAAAGGTTAAATTACGAGACCAAGGGGTTAGTTTGGATGAAGATGTAGTAAATTACATAGCAGCTACTATAAGAGGCAATATACGCGAATTAGAAGGTAGCCTGAACGCAATTGTAATGCAATATAAAATCAAAAATAAACCTCTTTCTCTTTTGGATGTTAAAAATATCTTAAAAAACAACATAAAACCTAAAAAAAGCATTTCTGTGAAAGACGTAGTTAAAGTTGTTAGTGACCACTACAACATAGAAGAAGAAACTGTTTACGACAAAACCAGAAGAAAAGAAATAGTTAAAGCTCGCCAAGTGGTAATGTACCTACTTAGAGAAGATTTTAATGTTTCATATCCTTTGATTGGTCAGAAGCTAGGGGGAAGAGACCACACAACCGTCATTCATTCATATTTAAAAATTAAAGAAGATTTAAAAAGCGATCCACAATTAATGCAAGAAATAGAGAATATAAGAATTATGTTTAAATAGTGTGGATAAGATATGAAAAAGTAGTGAATTAAGTTTAATAAAAAATAATTATTATTAAAATAAAAATAAATATACACAAATTAAAATAAAAATTCAAAAGTTATCAAGTTTCAAAAAACCAAATAACCTTTACAAAATATAATTAAAATAGACTTATCCACTTATCCACAATACTAACAATATTAATAAATTAAATATATAAAATATAAACATATGAAGGTAGAATGTGAAATCGACAAAATCAAAAATGGAATTCTCTTAGCAGAAAAGATTACTGGTAAGAATTTAACATTACCAGTTTTAAGTTCTATTTTATTAGAAGCAACAAATAAGAGTTTAAAATTAAAAGCAATGAATTTAAGTTTAGGTATTGAAATAGAAATACCTGCTAAAATTTCAGAAGAAGGAATTTTGGCAATTTCTGGTAATTCTTTAGCTTCAGTTTTTTCTAATATTATTCAAAAAGAAAATATAATTCTAGAAGGAGAAGAAGGAAATCTTTTAATTAAAACCAAAAAGAATAAAATTAAACTAAAAGGAATGCCTTATGAAGATTTTCCTACTATACCAGTTGTTGCGGGAGACAGTTTTGAAATTGAATCTAAAAAAATAATAGAAGGTATAAAATCTGTTTACTATAGTGCTTCGGTTTCCGATATTAAACCAGAAATTTCTAGTGTTTATGTTTATTCCAAAGAGAGTGATTTGGTTTTTGTTTCAACAGACTCTTTTCGTTTAGCTGAAAAGAAAATTAAACTTAAAAAGAGTATTGAGAATTTTAATGTATTAATCCCTTTTAAGAATATAGCCGAAATAATGAGAGTTATTGGAGAAAATAATCAAAATATAAATATTTGTTTTAATAAAAATCAAATATCTTTTTCTTTAGATAATATTTATTTAACTTCTCGTATTATTGATGGAATTTATCCTGACTATAGGCAAATTATTCCAAAAGAGAGTAAGACTGAAGTTGTCCTCCTTAAACAAGATTTATTAAATGCTTTAAAAATTTCTAATATTTTTTCTGATAAATTTAATCAATTAAACCTATCTATTAATACCAAAGATAAGATTTTTGAATTTTCTTCGTCAAATAATGATGTTGGTGAAAATAAAACTTATTTGGATGCAGTATTAAAAGGGGAGGATATTAATTTGTCTTTTAATTATAAGTATTTTTTGGATGCTTTCGCTTCTTTGTCTACCGATAGTGTTTCTATTAAATTAGATGGCCCTCAAAAACCTATGGTTATTAATTCTGTTTCTGATAATTCTTTCACTTATTTAATAATGCCAATGAATAGATAATTATGATAGAGATAAAAGATCTCTTACTAAGATTTAATAAATTAATCGACAATGAAGAAATTAAGATTTCTTTGATTAGAGAAAGTATTTTAGAGGTTTTAAAAATTGATATTCCTAAAAATAAAATTTTTTTTAAAAATGGTATTCTTAAACTTGATATTAATTCTATTTATAAAAATGAAATATTTTTAAATTGGGAAAAAATATCTAAAAAGATAGGAGAAAAAAGTAATGTTAAAAACATCAGAAAAGTATTTTAAAGTCCAACTCTAAAATTAGCAATTACTTCTTTAGAATTATAAACACTATCATATATATTTAACCTAAGTTCGTTTTCATCCTTAAGGTTTTCTAAGCTTTCAGGTGTGAAACTGTAATTAAAAGGAGGCTCTAAGGTTCCAACAAAAGAACCATTAATAAAAACATCCATTTTAATTATAGGATACAAACTATTTGTTTCTGTTTTAATACTTATGATTTCATTACTACTGTATAGTTTATCGTTTCTAGGCTCTATAATGCTCACTGTGGGTTTGTAATTGCCGTGTATGTTGTCATACTCATTTGGTATTTCATTTATTGAGGTTTGGTCATATTTTTGATAATTTTTAGCCCACCAGTCTTGGATAGGAGTATTCCAATTTATAAACACTCTAGAATTTTCTATGTTGCTTGGTTTTGGCCCTAAAATATTATTTCTATCAACCCAATACAAGATTGATTTTACGTTAGTTATAGTTTTTTCTACTTTTGTTTGTTCTGGAGTAAATTCTGTTGCTAGCTTTCCTGTTACTGAATCAATAATATAACTCTCATTTCCCCACCAAATACCTCTTAGTATTGGTTTTATATTTTTGTCGTAAGGGATAGGTTCTTCAAAGGTTTCGCTAGAAACTAAAGGTAATGCATGTCTCATAAATCCGTTCCAAATAGGTCCAGCTAAAGCCGAACCTCCTTTTTTCATAGGTTTATTGTCATTATTTCCAGCCCATACTCCTACTACTAAAGATGGAGTATACCCAACAGTCCACGCGTCTTTGTTGTTATTTGTAGTACCTGTTTTAACTGCAACTTTATATCCAGGAACTTCTAAAGCTGAACCAACTCCGAAAGTAGGCACTCTCGCCACATTGTCAGACATAATAGAAGAAATCGTTAATGCTGTGTTTTTAGGCAAGACACTTATTTCTTTTTGATTATATTTTTCTAAACTTTCCCCGTCTTTATCAAATACTTCTAAAATTCCGGTTTGCTTGTTTTTAATTCCACTATTTGCAAATACTCCATACGCAGAAGTTATATCAAGCAAACTTACCTCACCACCCCCAATAACTAAAGTTAATCCGTAGCGATTAATATCTCCTAGAGAACTTATGCCCATATCTTCAGCTGTTTTTAGTGAGTCTCTAAGTCCTGAAAGGTAAAACAACTTAATAGCTGGAATGTTTATTGATTGAGCTAGAGCATTTCTTAAGCTTATTGGTCCTCTAAAATTTCCGTCGTAGTTTTGAGGACTGTAACAATTACTTTGACTACCAGTTATTGCTCTACCGTAAGCGTCACAAGTTGTTTGAAATTCTGTTGGTAAATCAAAAAGCACAGTATCAGCAGTAAATCCTTTATTAAAAGCCGTAGCGTAAATAAAAGGTTTAAAAGAAGAACCTGGTTGTCTTAATGCTGTAGCTACATTAAAGTTTCCATCTATATCTTTATCAAAATAATCTCTTGACCCCACCATAGAAAGTATTTGTCCTGTTTTCGGATCTATCGCTACTAACGCAGCGTTTTTACCATTCCACGCTTTTTCGTTCTTTAAAGCCTCAGTTTTAACTATCTCTTCAGCTTTCTCTTGCATCTTCCAGTCCAAAGTAGTTATAACTTTTAAGCCTCCCTTTTCAACTACATCTTTACCATATTTTTCTTCCAAATACTCTTTAATATAAAATACAAAATGCGGAGCTTTGATATTGCTTATATTTTGCTTTTGAAATTCTACTACTTCTAGTTTTGCTGTTTCGTATTCTTCTTTGGTTATAAAATTAGCATTATACATTTGGTATAAAACTAAATTTTTTCTTTCCTCTAGCTTGTCTAAATTTTTTCCAAAAGGAGAAAGCTTAGTAGGGGATTGAGGTATTGCTGCTAAATACGCAGCTTCGGCAACAGTTAGATCTATAGCTTTCTTGTTGAAATAAGTCTTAGCAGCTTCTTCTACTCCGTAAACAGTTCCCCCATAAGGAACTTCATTTAAATAAAGTTCAAAGATTTCGTCTTTAGTTAAAGCATTTTCGATTTTGACTGCTAAAATCCATTCTTTTACTTTACGAATAATACTTCTTTTTGAAGTTAGCAAAGTGTTTTTTATTAATTGTTGAGTGATAGTTGAACCTCCTCCTCCAATACCGATATTAAATACATTTGAAAAAACAGCACGCACAGTAGAACTAACTCTAACCCCAGAGTGATTATAAAATTCTCTATCTTCAATAGCTAAAGTGGCATTTTTAATATTAGTTCCCATTTCTTCAAAAGAGATATTGGTTCTTTTGATGTCTTGGTGAACATTATAAAGCAAAACTTCTCCAGTTCGATCGTAAATTTTAGTTGAGTTTATAATTAATCTTTCTTCAAAATCATTAAAATCAGGAATTTTTAAAGTAGCTATCCAAAATATAACTACTGAAATACAAATAAGACCAAAACCAACTAGGAATAAAAAGGCTTCGTGCCAAAAGCTTTGTTTTTTATGTTTACGAACTAAATTTTTTATTTTTTTTAACCACTTTTTCATTTATTCATTATATCAATAAATATGTTATAATTCGACTTATGAAGGTGATAATAGATCAAAATAAAGTACAACACTTATTAAGTAAAGGTGTAGAGAATATATTTGTAAAAGAATCTTTAAAGAATAAACTTCTTTCTGGTAAAAGGCTAAAGGTTTATCTCGGGATTGATCCAACCGGACCAACTCTGCATATGGGTCATACCATACCGATGATGAAATTAAAAGAATTTCAAGATTTAGGTCACCAAGTAATACTTTTGATGGGGGACTTTACGGCAATGATAGGAGATCCTACCGACAAAGCTTCTGTGCGTAAACAATTAACTCACAAGCAGGTCTTAACTAATTTAAAAAATTACAAAAAACAAGCTTCAAAGTTTTTAAATTTTGGAGGAAAAAACCCAGCTTTAATTAAATTTAATTCTAAATGGTTAATGAAAATGAATTTTGCTGAAGTTTTAGAATTGTCTTCTAAGATTACAGTTGATCAAATGCTTAAGAGAGATATGTTTGTTCGTCGTCATGAAGAAGGTAAGCCTATTTTTGGTCACGAATTTTTTTATCCTTTAATGCAAGGTTATGATTCTGTGGCTATGGATGTTGATGTTGAGGTTGGGGGGAACGATCAAACTTTTAACATGTTAGTTGGTAGAGATTTGATGAGTGAAATAAAAAAGAAAGACAAGTCCGTAATTGCGATGAAATTACTTGCTGATAATACTGGTAAAAAGATGGGAAAAACTGAAGGGAATATGGTTTCTTTCCAAGATTCCCCTGAAGATATGTTTGGTAAAGTTATGAGTTGGAACGATTCTTTAATCCAAGTAGGCTTTGAACTTTGTACTTTCTTGGAAGAAAAAGATTTACCAAATTTAAATGATCCTAAAAACGCTAAAATGCAATTAGCTTTTGAAATTGTGAAAATTTATCACGGAGAGAAAAAAGCAGAATCTGCAAAAGCAGATTGGGTTTCTAAATTTGAGAAAAAAGAAATTCCAGAAGAATTAATTTCTATTAAAGGAACAGGCTTATTATTAGATATTTTAGTAGAGAACAAATTAATCCTTTCTAAAAATCAAGCTCGCAGACTTTTTGAAGAAGGAGCGATTTTAGACCTTATTTCTAAAGAAAAAATTAAAGATATAAAATATGAAGTTAAAAAAGGCAATAAATTCAAAATTGGAAAGAAATTATTTATTGAAATAGTTTAAATAAAAAACCGCTCAATTGAGCGGTTTTTTATTATCCTGTCACTTGTGAGCTACTAGTGAAATCTATCTTCAGGATCGTAGTCATCGTCTTCATCAGCGATATGCATTCCTTCCATATCATCGCCTAACAAGTCGTCGTCTAGAAGAGGATCAAAATCATCATGGGCACCCCCATAAAAATCAGATCCAGTTGTATCATCGTCTTTATCAAATTCGTCCATTTTTATTTTTAAAATTTATTTTTTAAAACGACCTTATAAAAAATTTATTTTTTAACTATTATAGTTTTATCAAAATCTAAATTCTAAAGCAAATTATTTTTATTAAATATTGTGGATAACTAGATTTTGTTGTAAGCAAAGGCTGTGAGCGCTATCGCAATAGCATCTAATTCGTCATCAAAACTTTTACTTTTTTCTTTTGGAAGGTTTATTAGTAACCCAACCATTTTGCGAATTTGTTCTTTGTCCGAAGCCCCGTATCCAGTAATACTACTTTTGATTTGCGGGGGAGAAGCTTCAAAGATCTTTAAACTATATTTACGAGCAAGATAAATAATTGCTCCGCGAACTTCGGCTACTTGCATTACCGTTTTTTGATTAGTGTTTAGGAATAGAGTTTCGATAGAAAGCATATTAGGTTTGTATTCTTTTATAATTTCTTCAATCTTTTCTCCTAAAATAAGTAATCTTTCATTAAAGTCTAATTTACTACTGGTTTTAAAGCACTCACTATGAAGTAAGACTTCTTTTCTATCTCCTTTATTTTTCTCTAGTATTGCTATACCTAACCTCTCATACCCTGGATCTATACCTAGTATTTTCATAATTAATTTTCTTTATTTATTTTCTCAAACCCCAAATGGTTGTAAGCTTTGTCCGTAGCGACGCGACCGCGAGTAGTTTTCTCTATTAAACCGAGTTGGATTAAATAAGGTTCAATAACTTCCTCGATAGTTTCTTCTTCTTCGCCGAGCGCTGCTGCGATAGTTTTGAGTCCAACTGGACCGCCAGAAAACTTATCAATTAATATTTCTAAGAATTTACGATCAGAAGCAGTTAAACCGATTTCGTCTATTGCAAGTAAATTTAGTGCATTTTTAACTGTGTCTTTGTTTAAGTCTTTTTTATAAACTTGAGCATAATCGCGAACTCTTTTTAGAAAATAATTTGCAGTTCTCGGGGTAAAACGACTTCGACGTGCTATCTCTAGTATAGCTTCGTCTTCTAATTCTGTGCCGAGTAGTTTGCTTGATCTTTTTATGATTTGAGATAATTCGCTTTCATTATAAAATTCAAGTCGAAATACTCCTCCTCCAAAACGTGAACGAAGAGGGGAGGAAATCATGGATACTCTCGTAGTTGCTGCAATCATAGTAAAAGGAGGAAGCTCAAGTTGTATTGAACGAGCTGAAGGACCTTTACCGATTATGATATCGAGTACTCCTGACTCCATAGCAGGGTAGAGGATTTCTTCTACCATTTTATTCAATCTGTGAATTTCATCTATGAATAAAATATCTCCAGGTGAAAGGTTAGTAAGTAGTGAAGCGAGATCTCCAACTTTCTCTATTGCTGGGCCGGAAGTGATTTTGATTTGTTTACCTGTTTCTTTGGCTATCAAATGAGCAAGAGTAGTTTTACCAAGTCCTGGAGGTCCATAAAAAAGTATGTGCTCTGGAGTATGGCCTCGTTCACGAGCAGCAGTAAGCAAAATATTGATATTATCTTTGATATGATTTTGACCAATATACTCTAAAAAAGTATTTGGGCGCAGTGCTTGGTCTAAAAAAGACTCTTCTTTATTCTCTTTTATTTCTTTTTCTTGCATTATATTTTAATTTTAACATAGATAAGTTAATAAAGTCCCCTGATAAGGGGATTTAGGGGTTGCTCTTTAATTTTGAACGTAACTTGACTGGGGCTTGACATTACATGCATAGTATGCTATACTCTAGGAAAGTTATATACAGTTTATTCACAGAGCTTTCAACAACTTTTGTTTACGGTTGTAAAGCGAAATAGTATAATTATTTTAAGAGGGTGTTAATCTCTAAGCAATCAGCCTTAGGTTCTACATTTCTGATTAGGACGACTTGGTATATTTTATATTTCTGGGGCTATCCTATGGCGATATGTTACTTTGTGGGCTAAGCTTACAAAGGATTGTTTAGAGATTAATGCTCTTTTTTCTTGCCCTGTCAGTCGCGACTGACAGGGCAAGCCCCGTTACTCGGGAGTGACAGGGTTTATTTAAATTTATTATATCTTTTATAATTTAAACAAAAATCTTTACCTCCATTTTTAAAATGAGTATGAACGTCGCTAATCATATCTAAAACTTCTTCTTCGTTTTTTGCATGAAAAACTAAATTAAAATCTCTTTCAGTTAAGTAGTCAGTTTTTAATGGATTTTTCTTTATCCAAGAAAGTAATCCTCCCCATTGTTCCCCCATAAGTATTATTGGGATATTGCAAATATGATGAACTTGCACAAGTTGCCAAGTATAAAATAATTCAAGCAAAGTTCCTATTCCGCCCGGCGTTACTATTACCGCATTAGATAAAAGCATAAATTCATCTAATCTTCCTGAAAATCTTCCAAATTCTTGTTTATAGTCTATTGCTTCGTTAAAACCTTGATGCCAAGGTAGTTTTACTCCAACACCAATAGTGCGAACAGTAGCATTTTTCTTGCCTTGCTTATGCCCAATACTTGCTGCTTCCATAAGACCTTTACCTCCTCCGGTAACTAGGTCGATTTCCATTTTCGCTAATTCTTTCGCTAAATGTTTTACGCTTTTATAAATTGGATCACTTTTTTTAATTCTTGCACTACCGAATATTGCTACACGGAAAAATTCCGGATTTTGTTTTTGTATCTTCATATCTTTAAAAATTATTTATAATTATTCTTCGTTTAAGTCTACCACGCTCAGCACTTCTTCAAAAGAGGTGATACCGTTTAATATTTTTACTACCCCATCTTCACGCATCGATAATATCCCTTGCTTATTTGCGATTTGTTTTATTTCTCTTTCTGAAGGATTATTAGGCATAATACGCTCTATATTCTCATCGGTTTTAATAGCTTCGAATATTCCGATGCGTCCTTTGTAACCTGTATTATTACATTCTTCGCAACCTCCTGCTTCGTATAATTTCAAACTCATATTCATATCTAAGTTGTATTTTTTTAAATCTTTACCGTTTTCTTGCATCTTTTCGAGAATTACTTTGATTGTATTTGATTCATTTTCTTTAACCACTTTTTCTTTTTTGCATTTATCACAAAGCTTACGTACAAGTCTTTGAGCTATTGATAAGGAAAGCGCAGAAGGCATAATTTTAGGATTTACTTCAAGGTCTGAAAGTCTTGGTATTACTCCAGCCGCATTATTGGTATGGAGTGTTGAGAAAACTAAGTGTCCAGTAAGAGCAGACTGCACGGCAGTTTTAGCAGTTTCACTATCTCTAATTTCTCCAACCATTATTACGTCTGGGTCTTGGCGGAGAGCAGCTTTAAGTCCTTCTGCAAAACCGTATTCTTTAGCGTCACTAATTTGAGTTTGAGTTATGCCTTTTAATCTATATTCGACTGGGTCTTCGATAGTTATGATATTGATTTCACTTGAATATATTTTACGCAAGAACGCATAAAGAGTAGTAGTTTTACCAGATCCGGTAGGTCCTGTTACTAGGATAAGTCCGTTTGGTTTTGCAATTTCTTTTAATACAATATCATAAAGATAAGAATCCATTCCCATATCTTCGATATTGATTTGAATAGATTTTGGATCAAGTATTCTCATAACAATAGTTTCTCCGTATGATCCTGGTATAAGCGAAGTACGAATACTTATTTCTGATTCATCTTCCATAATTGCAAATCTTCCGTCTTGGGCTCCGAGAGAAGTTAATTTCATTCCTGAAAGTAATTTAATGCGAGAGTTAAGTAGATGATAAATATTAGTACTAAAGAATTCTATATCTTGGAGTACTCCATCTAAACGCAAGCGCAATTTCGCTCCGTTTTCTTCGGGTTTGATATGAATATCAGAAGCATTAATAGCAATAGCTCCTGCAAGGATAATCTCGAGTAAGCGAGTAATTTTATGAGTCTTACCGCTTTCCATTTCTTCGTTTAAAGCAGTTTTGATATCTTGCATGCGTTTAATATTTTTTGCAGTATCGCGCAAAATCTCAGAAGAAATATCAATTCCACCAATTTTAGAATTTTCAGCCATAGAGAGTTCTTTATACCGATCCCAAACTTTCTCTATACTACCAAGTGAAGTCATATAAAATACAGGTTCTAATTCTTTGCGTTTCATGTCTTCAATTAATTCGTTTTTTAATTCTTCGGTCGGAGTACGGAGTGCAATATAGATTTTCTTACCAATAATTTTAAAGGGAGCTACTCCGCGCTCGTGTGCATCGCGTTCGTCTATCGCTCGCAAAGCTTCATTATCTATACCTACCCGGTATAGATCAGCGTAGGGGAGGTTGTACTTTGTTTCGGCTAGCATAGAAACTAAATCTTCTTCTTCTTTTCTCTTAAGATCTGCTAGTTGTTTATTTTGTTTATCTTCATCAAAGTCGTGCATATACCCTTAATTATACAGGATTTTTCAGAGCGTAACCCCTTGACTTTGTACTCTAAATATGCTATACTATATAGGTAAAGTGTTCTTTGTAAAATCTCATTGATTTTTGGTTATGAAAAAAGTTTTGCGTGGAATTTTAGAACCCCTAAATCCCCTTATCAGGGGACTTCTATGTAAAACTTTTTTCATAACTCTAAAACAAAAATCATGAGAAATATTTTCATAACATTAGCAATTTTCTTTTTTTCTTTCACTTCAATCCAAGCTCAGCCTTGGGCAAAAGACGGTATTTTCACAGAAGCAGCCAAAAAAGAACTCCATAGAATATGGGGCACAGAAATGGATTTTTCTTCACCAGAAGAAACAGCTCTCGAAGCTGAAAAAATATACAAGAAAGGAGAATTTCAAATTTTAAAACTTCAAAACTCTGGAGTAAATCAAAACGGTATAAAAAAACTAGCTGTAGGTAGCTACAAAGTAGTTTATTTGGGTACCATTAACGCAACAAAACTTGGAGGACCGGCAGGTTACGTTGTTGAAATTTTCTTAAAAAAAGATTGTAAAAATCTTAATTGGGGGGAATTCATTCCTGAAAAAAAGGAAGAAAAAAAATACCCTCCAAAAGAGGAGAAAAAATTTATTTCTGGAGATATTATTCTTTACCAGTGGTGTGAAGAATACCATTGGGAAGTAACCCAACAGGCCACCTGGTGGCTAGCTGAGGTACGGAAAGAGTATCTAAATGCAGGGTACACAGGTGTGACAACCTCTGATCCAGCACTTGCTGGATCAGAGGAGGTTGTGCAAAATTGTAGTACACGAAAAGTGTACACATATACACACGACCCGGGGCGACGCCCAATAAGAGACCGCGAGGTTTCAAAAATCTGGAGATAAAAGCAAACCCCTAGCTTTTATCTAAATAATGGGTTAGGGGTAAATGAAATAAAGCCGTGTGAACTTCGAGTTCTACGGCTTTTTTAATTTATCCTGTCGCTCGCGAGTGACAGGATTTTTAAAACCCCTAAATCCCCTTATCAGGGGACTTTAAATACTCAAGACTTGTGTTATTATTTGAATAATGAATCCCGTAGTAGAAAATGGCATTAAAAATAATATAATAAATATGGATAAATCAATAAATTCAAATTTTATAAGTTTTAATAAAATAAGTGGTTTTGCTTTTTTAAGCGATGCCATTTTTCACTAACCGGATGAAATATGGAGTTAAAAATATTAAAGATATTGAAAAGCTAGCGAAGCTTTTTTTAGATAAAGTAAAAGCTGAGAAAAGTAAGGCGACTATTGTTACCTTGTCTGGAGACCTCGGTGCAGGGAAGACTACTTTCGTGCAAAGTGTTGGGAAAATTTTAGGTATTAAAAAGAAAATAGTTAGTCCAACTTTTGTATTAATGAAAAGGTATTATTTAAAAGAAAATCAATTTGAGAATTTATATCATATTGATGCATATCGCTTAGAAGGTAAAGATATTAAGCATGAACTTAAGCTTTTAGGTTTTGAAGAAATAATCAAAGATCCAAAAAATATTCTTTTTATAGAATGGCCTGAAATTTTAGGTAAAAATTTACCAAAAAAAGTCCTAAAAATAAAAATAAAACACAAAAAAGAAAATCAAAGAGAATTTTCTTTTTAATGCTATAATTAGTGAATGAAAGAAAAACCTAAGCTTTTAGTGTTGCTAGATTCTCACGCTATTATTCACCGCGCTTATCATGCTCTCCCTGACTTTATGTCTTCCGATGGAGTTCCGACTGGAGCTCTTTATGGATTATCTAATATGCTTATGAAAATAGTTTCGGATTTAAAGCCGGATTATATTGTCGCTTGTTACGACTTGCCTCAGAAAACTTTTCGCCACGAAGCTTATAAAGAATACAAAGCTGGCCGAGCGAAAGCTGACGATGCTCTCGTAGCTCAATTAATAAGTTCACGAAAAATTTTCGAAGCTTTTAATATCCCTATTTATGATGCACCGGGTTTCGAAGCCGACGATGAGCTTGGTACTATTTGTGAAATTTTGAAGAAAGAAAATATCAATATTATTATCGCTTCGGGAGATATGGATACGATGCAACTTGTCGACGGTAAAAAAGTCCAAGTTTATACTTTGAAAAAGGGTATTACTGATACGATTTTATATGATGAAGATAAAGTAGTAGAGAGATTTAATTTTGCTCCGAAGTTCTTGCCGGATTATAAAGGTCTTCGTGGAGATCCATCCGACAATATTATAGGTATTAAAGGTATAGGAGAAAAAACAGCAACTACTCTTATCTCTAAATTCGGCACGATAGAAAATATCTATAAACAAATTCAAAAAGACGAAACGGTATTTAAAGCTTTAGGAATTACTCCTCGTATTTTAGATTTGATTAAAAATAACGAAGAAGAAGCTATGTTCTCGAAAGTTTTAGCTACTATACGTCGTGATGCGCCGATAGATTTTAAATTACCTGAGAAAACCTTTTGGGAAAATATTTCTTTTGAAAAAATTGAGAAGACTTTTCTGGAATTTGGTTTTAGGAGTTTGATGACTAGGCTTAAAGGATTTTTTGGTACCCAAGAAGCGAGTAAGCAATTAGATAACTTTTTAGAAGAGGAAGAAGACGTCCCCCAAGAAGAAATAGAAAAAGCCTCTTTATTGCTTTGGGTTTTGAATACGGAAATTAGTAATCCTCAAAAAGAAGATATAATTAACTACGCTAAAAATCTAACTAAAAATTATAAGATTAATTTTAAAGAAGCTTATAATGCGATTTACAAAGAAGCTGAAAATAAAAATTTAATTAAAGTTTATGAAGAAATCGAATTACCAATATTGCCTATAGTGAAAGGTATGGGCGAGAGAGGAATACTAATAGATCAAAAATATTTTGAAAAATTATCTAAAGATTATCATAAGTCTTTGGATGGACTTACTCAAAAGATTTATGAACTCGCTGGAGTAGAGTTTAATATAAATTCACCAAAGCAATTAGGAGAAGTTTTGTTCGGGAAAATGGGAATTAAAAATCCTAAAAAGAAAAACGCTAGCGGGAATTTCTCTACCAAGATAGAAATTTTAGAAGAACTAGAAGAAGGCAATCCTATTATTAGTTTGATAATGGAATATAGAGAATTGCAAAAATTGCTTTCGACTTATATAGACGTTATTCCTAAAATGGTAGGAAGTGACGGACGTCTGCATTCAAAATTTATTCAAAATGCGACTACTACCGGTAGATTTTCTTCGCTTGATCCGAATTTGCAAAACCTCCCAGTCAAAACTGAATTAGGTAAAAAGATTAGAGATGGATTTATAACTTCTAAAGATTATAAGCTTTGCGCTTTTGATTATTCTCAAATTGAGCTTCGAACTATCGCTATTCTTTCCGGAGACAACAAAATGACTGAAATCTTTAAAGAAGGTAAAGATATTCATGCTGGAGTAGCGAGTTTTGTCTTCGGAGTACCTATCGATAAAGTTGATAGTGAAATGCGTCGCAGGGCTAAAGTAATTAACTTCGGAATTATTTATGGTATGGGAGTTTCAGCTTTGCGCAAGAATCTAGGTAAAAATGTTTCTCGAGAAGAAGCTCAAAAATTTTATGATAATTATTTCAATCAATTTTCTGGAGTAGCGAAATATTTAGAAAATGTAAAAATTTCTGCAAAGAAGAATTCTTATACAGAGACTTTGTTCGGACGTAAAAGATATTTTAAAGATATTAATTCTCGCATTCCTTTCCTAGCTTCTATGGCGGAGCGGACTGCGATAAATGCTCCTGTGCAAGGTACTGCAGCCGATATTATTAAACTTGCCATACTTTTCGTCTATCAAGATTTAAAGGCTTCTAATTTATTAGATAAAGTATTTATTTTACTTCAAATTCACGACGAATTAGTTTTTGAAATTAAAGAAGAAGTTTTAGATGAAGCTATTCCAATCATTAAAAACGCTATGGAGCGTGTACTTTCTCGTTCATATTTGAATTATAAAACTGATATACCAATACTAGTTAACTATAAAATCGGGGATTCTTTGGGAGATGTAAAATAATATTTTTGTGCTATGATTTAGCTATGAGTGAAACTCAATTAGAAAAAGAAAATAAGGCCTTAAAGCACCATAAAACTAAAGTTCATCACACTTTAGCCCATTCTTATTATTCTTATTTTATCTTGTTTTTATTGGGTATTAGTTTGGATTTATTATATCCTATTAAAATCTCGGTTCACCCTATACTTATTTCTAGTATTGGATTTTTGATAATTGTGATTTCTACTATTTTAATATTTTGGGCTCAAAGAACTTCTCATAAGTTAAACGTTAAAGACGAAATTACTGTAGAGACTTTCTGTAAAGGTCCTTATTGTTATACTCGCACTCCTACAAACTTCGGACTTTTCTTTTTAGTTTTAGGTTTTGCTTTTGTAATTAATGCTTTTTTCTTAGTTATATTTACTATTATTGCTTTTATTATTGCAAAGCTATTTTTCTTAAAGAAACAAGAGAAAATTTTAGTAGAAAAATATGGGGCACCTTATATAGAATATAAAAAGAAAGTTAGATTCTAAAATATGATATATCTTTTCTCGGGAGATGATACAAAAAGCAAAATCAAAAGTTATGAAGCTTTTTTAAAAAAGTTTAATTTACCTATTTATACGATTAATCGTAATAATTATTCAAATGCTTTAATAGAGAATTTTTATTCGGGAGCGAGTTTATTTGATCCTAAAAGTGTTATTATTTTAAATAATATTTTAGAAAATACTGAATATAGTGAATTTATTTTTTCTAATTTAGAATTTATTCAAAAATCCGAAAATACTTTTATTTTTAACGAGAATAAGTTGCTAAAAACTGTATTAGATAAATTCAATAAAATTAAAGCAGAAGTAAATATTTTTGAACTTAAAAAGGAACAAAAAGAAAAGTTTAATAATTTTCTCTTAGCAGATGCATTCGCAGTTAAAGATAAAATGAGTCTTTGGCTTTATTATCGGCAGGCTGTCGATTTAGGAGTAGGGTTAGAAGAACTTTCCGGAGTTTTGTTTTGGAAAATTAAAGATATGATTTTAAAGAAAAACTTTTTGAAATATAAAGAAGAAGATTTAAAAAATATTAATTTCAAACTTGCTCATCTATTGGCGAAGGCTCGCCGAGAAGGGAAGAATGATGAGATTGTATTTGAAAAGTTTATTCTTGAGGTGGTGTAAAGTTTTTCTCAGTTTCTTTTGCTGCTTCATTTATGATTTTTACTGCTTCTTCAACAGATAAATTTTCTTGTTTTAAATCTTTTTCTATTTTATTGATAATAGCATCAATCTCAGGATTTATCTCCGGATTAAGTAAGGCTTTATTTTTTAAATATTTAAATATATTTTGGATTAATGGTCTAGATTTGTCTAATTTTGTAGTCCTTAAATACTCGTTTAAATAGTCTTCACTCGTAGGTTTTTCAGCAAGTTTTTTAATATGTATTGAGTTTGGTTTTTCGTGCATTTATATATTATAACATTAAATTCTTGATTTTTAAATATATTTAAGGTATATTTTAATAGTTATATTTATGCGCTCGTAGTTCAGTTGTAGCGGTTTCAACTGAAACATACAGCAAAAGTAATAAAATTATTTATGCGCTCGTAGCTCAGTCGGTAGAGCAGCTCCCTTTTAAGGAGATGGTCGAAGGTTCGATTCCTTCCGAGCGCACATTTCAAAAATCAAGACACTTTGATTTTTTCTCAATTTTGTGCTAGTATTGTAACGAAATAAATTAAATAACGATTAAAATTTTTTCTTATGAAAAAAATTATATTTTTGTTCTTTGCAACTTTTTTTTGTTTTCCAATTTTTTCTCAAACTTTAGCTTCGGCTGAAGAGACAGAAAAAACAGAAGAAAAAATTGAACCGTCTCATCATAATGATGAGTTAGGTTTGCACTTCAATGTATTTTTCGGATTAAGTGGAACTAAATCCAATTCCGAAAAAGATTTGAAAATATTAGGTGGGGCTGATATGTATTTACTTTTCACTAAAACATATCATTATTTTACATTTGACTTGGTCAATAATGAAATATCTTCTACTAATGGTTATAAGTGGAATGATAATTTAGGTTCTTATGTTTTTGTTAGCTATGGCTTAAATAAAATACACGAACTTGAATTTGAAAATTCATTTCACGAAAAAACATTATCTTTGGGAATTGAATATTTTTTCTCTCTTAAAGAAAAAGAACCTTTAGAGGTAATTCTTTTTACTGAATTAGGTAAAGGATTTGCTCAGAAGAATGAAACTTTTTTCGGACTCGGCATAATAGCCGAATTAGATTTAAAAAAAATATTAAAAAAATAATTAATCCCAACTTACCGCACTTGACCTGCCTTGATTCCTTATGGAGTCTGGTAGGTCTTTTTATTTTATAAAATTATTTGTGCTATATTATATCTATGAGCGAGAAAGTCTTTAAATTAAAAAGTAAATTTGAGCCTGCGGGAGATCAACCGAAGGCTATTTTAGAATTAAATGAAGGACTTAAAAAAGGCTTAAAAAAGCAGACTTTACTCGGAGCGACAGGGACCGGTAAGACTTTTACGATGGCTAACGTGATTTTAGAATATAATAAGCCGACTTTAGTCATAGCTCACAACAAAACCCTAGCCGCTCAACTCGCTACCGAGTTCAAAGAATTTTTCCCAGATGCTGCAGTGCATTATTTCGTTTCATATTATGATTATTATCAACCGGAAGCTTATATGCCGGCGTCAGATACTTTTATTGAAAAAGATGCTCAGATAAATAAAGAAATAGATAGGCTTCGTCACGCTACAACTCAAGCATTACTCACTCGTAAAGACGTTATTATAGTCGCATCGGTATCTTGTATTTACGGCTTAGGAAGCCCTGAAGAATACGAGAAAACTAATTTAAAATTAAATATCGGTACCAAATTAGATCGGGCAAGCTTAATGAAAAGATTAATCAGTATGCATTTTGAGAGGACTAATGCAGATTTATCTTCTGGAAATTTTAGAGTTGTTGGACCGAAAATAGATTTGATGCCTGTTTCTGAAACCTTTATGTATTCTATCGAATTTTCAGGTACAGCTATTTCTCGGATTTTAAAAATTGATCCAGTATCTTCGACCATTTTAAAAGAATATTCCAAAGACGATACTGAAAGTATTTATATTTTCCCAGCTAAACATTTTATAACCGAAGATGAAAAAACAAAAGTTGCAATTAAAAATATTGAAAAAGAATTAAAAACTCAAATCAAGAAATTTGAAAAAGAAGGCAAGCTTCTTGAAGCTGAAAGAATTAAAAGACGTACGAATTACGATCTCGCTATGATTAGGGAAGTTGGATATTGCTCTGGTATTGAAAATTATTCTCGTCATTTATCAGGTAAAGCTGAAGGAGAAGCCCCGGAAACTTTACTGTCGTATTTTCCTCATAAAAAATTAAGAAATCCTGAAGAGAATGTCCCAGATTTCTTGACGATTATTGATGAATCGCACCAAACTTTACCTCAAATTCGAGGTATGTTTGCAGGGGATAAATCTCGTAAAACTACTTTAGTGGAATACGGTTTTCGTTTACCTAGCGCGAAAGATAATCGCCCTCTTCGTTATGAAGAATTTGAAAGTAGAATTGGCGAAGTGGTTTACGTTTCTGCTACTCCAGGAGATGAAGAGCGAGAAAAAAGCGAAAAAATAGTTGAGCAAATTATTCGTCCTACAGGTTTACTTGATCCTGAAATATTAGTAAAACCAGTTACTGCTGATAAAGATAAACTTGGACAAATTCAAGATTTTATTAAAGAAACCGAATTTACAATCAAAAGAGGTTTTAGAGTATTAGCTACAACTTTGACTAAAAAGATGGCTGAAGATTTAACTTCTTATCTTAAAGATAAAAGTATTAAAGCAGAATACTTGCATTCTGATGTAAAGACTTTGGATAGAATAAAAATAATTACAGAATTTCGTAAGGGTAAATTTGATGTATTAGTCGGAGTGAACTTGCTTCGTGAAGGTTTAGATTTACCGGAAGTAGCGTTAATCGGTATTTTAGATGCAGATAAAGAAGGTTTTCTTCGTAGTGAAACAGCGTTAATCCAAATCATCGGACGCGCCGCTCGTAATAGTGAAGGTAGAGTTATTCTTTATGCAGATAGAATTACCGACTCTTTAGAAAATGCTATCAAAGAAACTACTCGTCGTCGCAATATTCAAATAGCTTATAACAAAAAATACGGAATTACTCCGAAAACTATTCTGAAAAACATCAAAGATATTACCGAAGATATGGAGTCTAATCATAGTCGAGCGGTAAATGCAGAGCTTGATCTTGATTTAAACCTTTTTAAAACTGCTTATAAAAAAGAATTAAAGAAAGACGGAAGTAAAATTACTCGTGAAAAAGGGAAAATAGAAGTTAAACTTAAAATGTCTGATGATGAAAGGAAAGATTTAGTTTATGAAAAAATAATTAAAATTAAAGAACGCGAAATGAATAAAGCTGTCAAAGAACTCGATTTTGAAACTGCTGCAATACTAAGAGATGAGATAGGAGTACTAAAAGCTCGGCTAGAAAAATAAACTTTACTGTTTACTAAGGTTTATGCTATAATACTATTACCGACGCCGAAAGGCGATAACGACCCCTTTATAGCAATATAAAGGGGAGCGTAAATTAAATACAATGTATATTAAAGAATTTGATACTTGGAATTCTATTAAAAAAGAAGTAAATGAGAAAGAAAAACCTCACAAGGTTCGTGTTAGAGAACTTCGCTGGGGTTCTTTAGGAGTAAATATTGGAAGTGAAATAGATGGAAAGGGAGCTACCTTTACAAGACCTTTGATTATTCTTTCTTTAGCTGGACCAGATTTAGCTCTTGTTGTTCCTTGTTCTACAAAATTGCACGATAGGCCTGGGTATATAAAAATTCAATTAAAAAATAAAGAAGTTAGTGCTTGTATTCATCAAATAAAAATTATTTCTACTAAAAGAATTTATGATAGAATCCAAAAAATTTCTCAAGAACAAATAAATAATTTGAAAAATCAAATTAAAGATTTTTATAGATTATAAATATATGAAAACTTTAGAACAATTTAAAAAACAAGCTTTAAAAAGGGAAGGAGTTAAAAAAGCTTATAAAATACTAAAAAATAACTAAGGGACTTGGGTTGGAAATCCTAGAAAAATAAGATTGCTATTTTAATAAAACTATGATATAATAAAAATATTGATACATGTAGCCTTTGTTATATGAGTTTATCAATTTTTTTATTTTGTTCTTTAAAATTTTACAAAATGACAAATGACGACGTCAAAGTTAATCAGACCAAAGCGTTTGGGTTAGCAACTGAAGTGATGAAAAGATTACAATCATCACAAAAAAAAGATGGAAATTTCATTAATCAATTAGATGCATTTCTAAAAATGCGATCTGAAAAATTAAATGAAATTTTTAATTTAAAAATTGAAGAGACCATAGAAAGTCTTCTTCAAAACTTTGGTGATATAGCAAAAGCCAAAAATATACCTCTCTACTATACCACCCAAACAGGAACTGACCCTGACATAGAAAAATGGCTACCAAATGCAGAATTATCTCAAAATCCAACACCTGATGGTCTTTGGAAAAATGTGGATACAAAAAACGGAACCAGTGAAAAAACAATGCTTAAAACAGCTCAAAAAATGAGTTTGTCTCAAGCAATAAAAAAATTCACTGAAATGCTAGAGGAAGGAACTTTTGATAAGCTAGAAACTTATCGAATTATTTTTTTAGAAGAGATGGATGCAAATGGAAACAGCCTGAAGCTTGTTTGTGATCGCAACTCCGACGGTGGGCTCAACCTTTATGTCAACGAGGTGGGCCCTGACTGCGTTTGGTATGGTTCTGCCCGTGCCTGGTTTGAGAAACAAAATGCTTAAACCTTTAATTTTAAAACCTGAGATTCTTAGATACTTTGAATCTTGGGTTTTTTATTTTATACTAAAATATATTCTTTAGAATATGTGCGGTTATTACTTCACAAAGAAGAATATATAAATATACATTTGAGATTTGTATCGGCTATGTGTTTATACAATAGTATTTGTATTTTATACTTTAAAACATATTATGTTGGTGAGATAAAGTGGAGCAATTCTAGTTGCCAAAAAATATTCATCATTTTTTATCTATTAATAAAGAATAAAAATGAGGTGGTACAGATGTTTTTCTCCGCTAGGCAAGGCCTAGCGGTAAAAAGGAAAGATTTAGTTTATGAAAAAATAATTAAAATCAAAGAACGCGAAATGAATAGAGCTGTAAAAGAATTAGATTTCGAAACTGCTGCAATACTGCGGGATGAGATAGGTGTTCTGAGAGTCAGAATGGAAAAGTAGAAGTTCGCCTTACTTTAGTTAATGTGATAGTATTTATAAAATTTGTAAATTATTTAATTATGTATAATTCTTTACTAAAGAATAGTAAGCTAGGCTTATTTATTCTGGCTGTAGTATTAATTACTATGGCACCAAGTTGCTAACTCATAAAGGGTTAATCGGCTTTACAGACTAGTTTTGTAAAGCCTTTTTTATTAAAGAAATTTTTTAAATTTTATGCTATAATACGGTTTTATGGCCAAAAAGGAACACAAAAATATAGAAGACCCCGCACGAATTTTTTTAAATATAGTTTTGTTTTATTGTTAATTATTTTAGTATTTTTATTTTAAATTTATGTCAAAGAAAAGTGAAAAATCAGACGGGGCAAGTATAATAGTAAAAGGCGCTCGGACTCATAATTTGAAGAATATTGATGTCGAAATGCCTAGGAATAAAATGGTAGTTATTACTGGGGTTTCTGGTTCTGGAAAGTCATCTTTAGCTTTTGATACTATTTTTGCCGAAGGGCAGAGGCGTTATGTAGAGAGTCTTTCTTCTTATGCGAGACAATTCCTAAATCAAATGCCGAAGCCTGACGTAGATGAAATTACCGGGCTTTCTCCTGCGATTTCTATTGACCAAAAGTCACGAAGTAATAACCCTCGTTCAACAGTTGCAACTATTACTGAGATATACGATTATCTTCGTGTGATGTATGCTCGTATTGGTAAGCCTCATTGTCCGACTTGTGGAGAAGAAATTAAAAAGCTTTCAAACGAAGAAATCATTAGTTTTATTTTGGAAAAAGTGAACGTTTTAATGAAAGCTAATAAAAATACCAATCCCACTTCGCTAAAGCTACCAGGGACAAGAAAAGTTTTAGGAGTAGAATGGAATGAAACTCCTATTTCGATATTTGCTCCGTTAGTTCGCGGTAGAAAAGGTGAGTATTATCAAATGCTTTATGATTTACTTTCTAAAGGTTTTTCTAGTATTCGTTTAGATGGAGTTATGAAAAACTTACGCGAACAAATCACTTTATCAAAAAATAAAGCTCATAATATTGATTTACTCGTTGATAGTTTTTCTTTGCATGAATTTATAGATAATAAAGAATCTGCTCGGACTAGACTTGCTGAGGCTGTTGAGAGGTCTTTGCTCGAAGCTGACGGTTTAGTTTGTATAAAAATAGGTGAGGAAGAATTTATTATGTCTGCAAAATTCGCTTGTAAGAATGACGGTTTTTCTTTCCCTGAAGTAGAACCTAGACTTTTCTCTTTTAATAGCCCTTATGGAGCTTGTGCTACTTGTAATGGGCTCGGAACTAAATACTTTGGAGGAGATGAGCCTTGTGACGATTGTAAAGGAGCGCGTCTTCGCGTAGAAGCTTTAAATGTATTTTTGCATTCTAATAAGAAAAAAGTAAATATTTTGGATTTAGTTTCTCTTTCTATTGAAGACGCTTATGAATTTTTTAATACTTTAAAATTAACAGAAAAAGAAAGAGAAATATCTTTGCCTGTTGTTAGAGAAATAGTTGATCGTTTGAAATTTATGCTTAACGTCGGACTTGAATATCTACAGCTTTCTCGTAAAGCAAATACTCTCTCAGGAGGAGAAGCTCAACGTATTCGTCTCGCTTCACAATTAGGCTCTAAATTAGTCGGCGCACTTTACGTATTAGACGAGCCGACTATCGGACTGCATCAACGAGATAATGATAGACTTATCAAAACCTTGCTTGATTTGAGAGATTTAGGAAATACAATTTTAGTAGTTGAACACGATGAAGATACGATTTATGCATCGGACTATATTGTTGATATTGGGCCGAAGGCCGGAGTTCACGGTGGGGAAGTTATAGCTATGGGGTATTTAGAAGATTATTTAACTGCGAAAAAGAATACTACAAATTCTCGTACTTTAGGTTATCTCCGTGAAGAATTAAAAATAGAAATTCCTGAGAAGAGAAGAGAGGCCAAAGGAAGCCTGAAAATAGTTGGTGGAAAAGTTTTCAATATTGAAAATATGAATGCTGAAATTCCTCTCGGAGTTATGACTTCTATTACCGGAGTTTCAGGATCAGGAAAATCTTCTTTTATGTATGAAATTCTTTACAAGAACTTGCAAGCTCGTTATGAACGCAAATATCGTTCAGCTCAAGTTTATAATTGTGCATCTTTTACTGGGACTGAATATCTTTCTCGCGCGATTTTGATAGACCAATCTCCAATCGGTAGAACTCCTAGAAGTAATATCGCTACTTATACCGGAACCTTTACTCATATTAGAGATTTGTTTGCGACTACTGATGAAGCTCGACTTCGAGGTTGGAAGTCTAATCGTTTTTCTTTCAACGTTAAAGGTGGGCGTTGCGAAGCTTGCGAAGGAAACGGAGAAATAGCTATCGAGATGCATTTCTTGCCGACAGTTTACGTTACTTGTGACGTTTGTTTAGGGAAGAGATTTGATAAAGAAACTTTAACTGTAAAATATAAAAAGAAAAATATTTATGAAGTTTTGCGTATGACAGTCGAAGAAGGAGTAGTTTTCTTCAAAGATATTCCGGCTGTTTACGATAGATTGCATACTTTGATGGAAGTAGGGTTAGGGTATTTAGAACTTGGTCAAAGTGCTACGACTTTATCCGGAGGAGAAGCTCAAAGAGTTAAAATCTCAAGTGAGCTTTATCGTACACATTTAGAGAAAACTATTTATCTTCTCGACGAACCTACCGTCGGACTTCATTATGATGACGTAGCGAAATTGTTAGAAGTTTTAAATCGTCTAGTTTCGAAAGGAAATACTGTAGTTTTAATTGAACACAATATGGATATTATCAAATGCTCGGATTATCTTATTGATATTGGCCCTGAAGGGGGAATTAAAGGAGGTAAAATCGTAGCCAAAGGTACTCCCGAAGAAATCGCTAATAATCCGAAAAGTTATACTGGTAAATATTTAAAGAAAGTTTTAAGAAAATAAAAAAATCGACTCTATTCAGTGGAGCCGATTTTGTGTTGTTTTTTTATTCTTTAACTTTGTTTTCCCCTTCATTGTTTTCTTGGTATTTTTTTGTAATTTGTCCACCTAAGAACATGTCGAAAACTGTAAAAATTCCAAAAGTCAGAAACTGGTGATATGTGTTAAAGAATTTCTTAAAGAAATTCCAAGCTCTTTCAAGCTCATCACCCTCTTGTACTGCTTTTACAACTATGTACATAAAACCAAAAACAATCAAAATTAGCCAAAAGCCGTTCATAATAATTAATTAAATGTTAACAATTTACTTTATCCATTATTTATATTAGAATATTTTTATGAAAAGTCAAGAGCTTAAAAAGTTTAATTTACCTGAAAAGCCGGGAGTTTACTTCTTCCTAAAAGGAGAAGATATTTTATATATCGGTAAAGCAACTAGCTTAAAGGATAGAGTTAAAAGTTACTTTGGTAAAGATTTGATAAATACGCGCGGACCGCTTATTTTAGATATGGTTTTTAAATCCGATAGTATAAAATTTATCGAAACCCCGAGCGTGCTTGAGGCTTTAATTCTCGAAGCGAATTTGATTAAGAAATATCAACCTTATTATAATACTAAAGAAAAGTCAGATAAGAGTTTTAATTACGTTTGCTTTACGAAAGATTACAAAGTAGCAATAATTAGAGGGAAAGAGTTATCTTCTTCGCAAGAAGTTAAAAAATTTAAAAAAGTTTTTGGCCCTTTCCCGTCAGGTATTCAACTTCGGGAAGCTCTGCGTATTCTTCGGAAATTTTTCCCATATATAGAAAGTAAAAAAGGAGCAAAAGGCAAAGACGAATTTTACAAGCAACTACAACTTTCTCCTGAAAATAATTTAGAAAATAAAAAAAATATTAAAAATCTGATTTTATTCTTTGAAGGTAAAAAGACAAGTATAATAAATTCTCTCAATAAAGAGATGAATACTTTAGCAAAAGCTTATAAATTTGAAGAAGCGAATTTAATCAAAAAGAAAATTTTTGCTTTAAATCATATTAATGATATTGCTTTGATTAAAAATGAAAGAGAATCAAGTGATAAAATTTTTGGTCCTGCGCCCTTCTTTGGGCGCAATTTTGGGGACAAAGTGGGACCCTCAGACACAAAAATTTCATCACTTGCTTTGTCTTTTCGAATTGAGGCGTATGATATTGCGCATATGGGAGGGAAGAATATGGTAGGAGTTATGACTGTACTAGAAGAAGGAGAAGTAAGTAAAAAAGAATATAAAAAATTTAAAATTAAGATTGAGAATGCTCCTGCCCGAATCGATAAACGAGGCGGGGATGATACAGGAGCGCTTAAAGAAGTCTTAGAACGCAGGTTTAATCACCCTGAATGGCCGTATCCGAGCTTGATAGTAGTAGATGGAGGTAAAGCGCAGGTTAATACCGCAACCAAGGTTTTGAAAAATTTAAATTTAAATATTCCTATAGTTTCAGTTTTGAAAGACGAACGTCATAAACCCAAAGACATACTAGGAGATAAAGATTATGCTCGTAAATATGAACGTGAAATTCTATTAGTAAATTCTGAAGCGCATAGATTCGCTATTACTTATCATAAACAAATGCGTAATAAAAACTTCTTAAAATAATGAAAAAACAAACAAACATTTTAATACTCAATAACATTCGTAGCACTGAAAATGTCGGAGCTATTTTCCGTACTTCGGATGCAGTAGGAATAGATAAAATCTATATTACTGGATATACTCCGGCCCCACTCGATCGTTTCGGCAAGAAGCGAAATGATATAGCGAAATCTGCTTTAGGAGCAGAAGATTTTGTAAAATGGGAAATTAAAAAAAGCTTGCCCGCCCTTCTTCGTAGATTGGGGCGGGAAGGTTATAAAATAATTGCTCTTGAGCAAGATCCTAAATCTGTTCATTATAGAAATATCAAACTAGGAGATAAAAATGCTTTCCTAGTAGGTAACGAAGTTTTAGGTATAGATAAAAAGATTCTAGCTAAATGTGACGCAATAGGGGAAATACCTATGAAAGGCAAAAAAGAGTCGTTAAACGTTTCGGTTTCTTTAGGTATATTCCTTTACGGAGTTTTGAAACTTTAGTTGTAAGTTTCGGCTGGTTTATCAAGCTCTAAAGGTTTAATAAATTTACCTGGATTTTCTTGCTCAAAACGATAAACCCCTCCGCTTTTATACCAAAGGATCCACATTATAGCTATAATTCCTAAAAACCCTAATAACATTTTCATATTTTTATTATATCATTAAAATTTTATTTTTTAATTTTATTTTTGACACTTTTTGCAATAAATCGTTGTGCGACTGCCTATTAGGGTTTTTTGTAATTTAGTTTTGCAAATAAAGCATTCTTCTCCGTCTTTGCCGTAAACCTTATGCTCACGAGCATAATTTCCTCGACTAGAATCAATAAGCCTATAAGTTGCGACCGAAGAACCTCCGACTTTTATTGCTTTTCTAATAATTCTATTTATAGCTTTATGTAATTTCGATACTTCTTCTTTATTTAAAGTATTTGCGTTACGAGTAGGAAGTATCCCTGCTTCAAAAAGACTTTCATCTGCATAAATATTACCGACTCCAGTTACAATATCTTGATCAAGTAAAACTTTTTTAATCACACTTTTCTTTTTGTTCAAATTCTCTGCAAAATATTTTGGAGTAAAGTTTTTATCAACTGGTTCAAGTCCGTATTTTTTAAAATGATTTTCTTTTGCAAATTCTTTTTCGTTTTTATAATAAAGTACGTATCCGAACATACGAGTATCGTTATAATAAAGAGTTCCTTTATCTAGATAAAAAATTATATGTGTATGCTTATTCGGTAGAGTAGTCTCCGAAATTTCTATTGGGTGCCCGCCAACCATACTTTCTTTTTTCTTTTGGGGCTTACCCTTCTTCGCTGAAGCTTCGAAGGGCGAGTACGCAAATTGCCCAGTCATTTTAAGATGAACTAGGATGATTTTATCGTGGCTTAGTTTGAATATTAAATTCTTCGCCCGTCTTTCTATTGCGAGGAACTTTTCATTTTTTAATCCGTGAATGAATTCTTCTACTTTCTTTTTAGAAGGAGTTCTTTTAGTGCTTTTTCCAGAAACGAGTTTAGGTTTTGAAACTTCGATTTTCAAAATCTTTTGATTAATTATATAGTGTTCTAAACCAAGACGCAGATTCTCTACTTCAGGTAATTCCGGCATAAGGTATTATTGTTCCCCTGTCACTCGCGAGTGACGGGGTTGACCTAAAGCCTTTAATGCTTCACGAATTTTAGAATTCGTATCTAAATCTTTTGGTAGTTCTTTGATTACGTTGCGAACTTGATAATTATTATAACCGAGTGCTTTTAGAGCTTCTAGTACGTCGAGATCATCTCCTAATTCATTATTATCTAATTCTCCTAATTTGTCTCGTAGCTCGAGAATCATTTTCTCAGCAGTTTTCTTGCCAATACCAGATATTTTAGTTAAGTAAGCGAGATCATTTTGCTTGATAGCTTTTTTGATTACATTACTCGGAGCAACTCCTAAAATCGTTAATGCTCCTTTTGGTCCGATGCCGGATACGTCGAGTAGCATTTGGAAAAACTCTAATTCTTCGTATTCTAAAAATCCGTATAAATCTGAAGATTCTTCACGAATATGATGATGAATCCATAAATTAATATTTTCTTTATTATCATTAATAAATAGTAAATTCTCAGGGGATAGGTAAACCTTATATCCAATATCATTTGATTCAATTACGACAAATTTATCTTTAATTAAAATAATTTTACCTTTGATGCTTGCTATCATTATTATATTTTAACAAATTATATAGTTATCCCCAAGAAGAGTTTTGACATATACCCCCAGGGGGTATATACTTAATTTATGAAAACAGAAAAAGAAAAGTTAATAAAAAGATTAAAAATAATACAAGGACAAGTCAGAGGCCTAGAGAATTTAATAGAAAATAATACTTACTGTATTGATGTTATTACTCAAACATCAGCTATCAAGCAAGCTCTTTCGGGGGTTGAAGACGTATTATTGAAAGAACATTTAGGTCATTGCGTAGTGAATCAAATCAAAAGAGGTGAGACCGACAAGGCCACCAATGAAATATTAAAAGTTTATCAATTAAAGAAAAAATAAAATATATGTCAAAAATATCTACAACTTTAGCTATAGCATTAATAATTGTTTCAGGAGTATTGGGAGTCTTAATAGGTTCTTTTACAAATCCAGAATATAAAGCAAATATGTATGATAAATCCGAGATGGATTTCGGTAGAGCCGATAGAACTTTAGATTTAAGATATTTAAACGCCATGATATCTCATCATAGGGGAGCTATGCTTTTAGCTGAGCAAGCTCAAAATTATTCAGAACGTCCCGAAATAAAAGAATTAGCTGAAAAAATATTAACCAATGAACCCGGCGCTATAGATGAATTATATACGTGGAAAAAAGATTGGTATAAAGATACTCGAAAAGTTAAAGACCCAGTAGTTGCAAATTTGGGTGCATATGATGCTAACTACGATTTGCGTTTTTTGAATGCACTGATTGCTCATCATGAGATGGGTTTACTAATGACAAAAGATATTAAAACTAAATCAAGCAGATTAGAAGTTTTGAATAATGCTGATGCGGTCGAAACTTTTCTTAAAGACACTTTAGAGGTTTTTAAGAATTGGAGAAAAGATTGGTATAATATTTAATTTTTAAAAATATGACAAATAAAACATTAAAAGTTAAAGGAATGCATTGTGCTAGTTGTTCCGCAATTATCACTAAAAAAGTTTCTAAATTAGAGGGAGTGGATTCTATTAACGTAAATTATGCTACCGAAAAAGCGGAGTTGGTATTCGATCCTACGAAGATATCTGTCTTGAGTATGAATCATGAGATAAATAAACTTGGCTATGATTTTATTGATGAGGAGTATTCTGATCAAGAGCAAGATTTATCTACTGAGACTAATAATTCTAAAAAAGAAAAAAATAAAGAATTATTAGAGATTCAAAAAAAGATGCATTTTGCTTTGCCTATTTCCTTGTTGGTATTCTTTTTGATGATGTGGGAAATAGGTGCACAGTTATTTCTTTCTGTGCCAAATTTTCCTATCTCAATGAATTTATATAGCGTAATATCTATGATATTAGCTACTGTTTCTCTTTTTTGGGTTGGGCAATCTTTTCTAAAAGGGGTGTCAAGATTTATAAAATATCGCGTAGCAAATATGGACACCTTAATAGGTATTGGAACTTCGGTAGCCTATCTATATAGTGTTTTTGTAGTATTGTTCCCAGAGATTAGAGAATTACTTAATTTTAGTGAAGCCACATATTTTGATGTAACTATTGTAGTTATTGGTTTTGTTATTTTTGGTAAATATTTAGAGATGAAATCTAAAATTAAAACAGGGGAAGCCATTGAAAAATTATTAAATTTGCAAGCAAAAACTGCTCGTGTTATTAAAGATGGCGTTGAGATAGAAATACCTATTAATGAAGTACAAATAGGGGATATTATTATTGTTAGACCAGGAGAAAAAATTCCTGTAGATGGAGAAATTATAGAAGGTCAATCTTCTGTTGATGAGTCTATGATTACCGGCGAACCTATACCTGTAGACAAAAAAATTGGAAATATGGTTTTTGGGGCTACGATGAATATTCATGGTAGTTTTAAATTTAAAACTAATAAAATAGGTAAAGATACTTTTTTGTCTCAGATTATAAAAATGGTAGAACAAGCAGAAGGATCAAGAGCGCCGATTCAAAGTTTGGCTGATAGAATTTCAAATGTTTTTGTGCCTGTCGTATTAATTATTTCTTTGGTTACTTTAATTTTGTGGATAGTTATAGGTACTTCCTTTTTAGGATTTTCATCCGCTTTATCTTTTGGAATTTTGTCTTTTGTAGGAGTTTTAGTTATTGCTTGCCCTTGCGCCCTTGGACTTGCTACCCCCACAGCTATAATTGTTGGAGTTGGTAAAGGAGCGGTAAATGGTATTTTGATTAAAGATGCAGAAGCTTTAGAAAAATTAAGTAAAGCGAATGTAGTTGTTATGGATAAAACTGGTACCCTAACCAAAGGTAAACCAGAAGTAACAGATTTGATTAGTTTAGATAATAACTTTTCAGGCACAGAGATTTTAAGAATCGCATCTAGTATAGAAAATTTCTCCGAACATCCTCTTGCGCAAGCAATTGTAAGTAAAGCTATTAATGAAAATATTACTTTATCTAAAGTAGAAAAATTTCAAGCTTTGGAAGGGGTAGGGGTTATGGGTGAGGTAGAAAACTTATCAGTATATATACATAAACCAATAGAATTAGATTTAAAAAACAATAAAATTACAGACTTACAACAACAAGGTAAAACCGTAATTATTATTGAGGTAGACAAAAAACAAATAGGATTAATAGCCTTGAGTGATACAATAAAACCTGAATCCATAGAGCTGGTAAAAATTTTGCATAAATTAAATATTAAAACTGTTATGCTTACAGGAGATAATAGTCTAACTGCAAAATATATTGCTAAACAATTAGGCATAGACGAAGTTATCTCTGAAGTGTTACCTAAAGAAAAGGCTTGGAAAATTAAAGAATTACAAAAGCATAATGACGTAGTTGTTATGGTCGGAGATGGTATTAATGATGCTCCGGCTTTGGCCCAAGCTGATGTAGGTATTGCTATGGGGAGTGGGACTGATGTGGCCATAGAGTCTGCCGGTATAACATTATTAGGTGGAGATATTATTAAAATTGCAAAAGCTATAAAATTATCAAAAATGACAATGAGTGGTATTAAGCAAAATCTTTTCTGGGCTTTTATTTTTAATATCGTAGGTATACCTTTAGCCGCGGGAGTTTTTTATCCAATTACTGGATGGCTACTTAATCCAATTTTTGCAGGGTTGGCTATGGCTATGTCTTCCGTTTCTGTTGTTGGAAATTCATTAAGAATTAAAAGTAAAAAATTATAAATTAAAGTCGTAAATTATGAAAAATTAATTAGAAATAAAAATTATGATGTACGGATTATATAATGGTTATGGAGGTTGGGGTAGTATGATGGGTTTTTTTGGAGGAGGTCTTATGATGCTTTTGTTTTGGGGTGTTGTTATTTGGCTGGTGGTGTCTTTAGTCAGAGGTAATTTTGGCAAAGGTCATAATTGCCACATTTGTGGGCACAATGACAAAGACATAAATGAAAAAAATACTAATTCTGCTCTAGAGATATTAAAAGAACGTTATGCTAAAGGTGAGATTGATAAAAACGAGTTTGAAGAAAAAAAGAAAGATTTATCTTAAAATAACTTAAATAAAAAAATGAAAAAAATTATAATTATTACAGTGTCTGTTTTCTTATTTGTAGGTGGTTTAGTCGTTTGGGCACTTAATGAAGATTCCAAAGTTGCAGAATATAAAGCAGAAAAAAATATAGAAAATTTAGCCCCAATTGGGCAAGTTTTTGAAGAGCAAAAAGTGTCACATATAAAACCGGGAGAAGATCACGAAGCATACAATTCCAATCCGCCTACTTCAGGCGCACACTGGGCAGATCAGGCAGATTGGGGTGTGTACGATCAGCCTCTTATTGATGAGCAAGCAGTTCATAATCTTGAACATGGTGGTATTTGGATTTCTTACAAAGATATAGATGAAGAAACAAAAACTAACTTGATTAAGATAGCGAAAGCAAATTCACAAAGTGTTATTCTCTCCCCAAGAGAGGGGAATGATACCAGTATTGTGTTAGCATCATGGACCAGATTAGAAAAAATGGATAGTTATGATGCTGCCAAAATTATAGATTTTATTAGCCGTAACAAAAACAACTCACCCGAGCCGATAGCAAGGTAATGTTGTATAATTAAAATTATGAATAAATATACATTTCATGTTTCTGGTACGCATTGTGCATCTTGCAAAATATTAATTGAAGATGTTTTAGGGGAAGAGGATATAGTAAAAAAAGTAGAAGTTAATTTAAAAACTAAGACAGTAGATATTGAGACTGATAGTCCGAAAAGTAAAGAAGAGTTAATTGAAATACTGGGGAGTCTTATTAAAACCAATGGCTATATTCTTTCAGCTGAGAATCTTAAAGTAGAAAAAAAGAGCAATGATATTTTATGGCAAGCAATACCTATAGGCTTAGGTTTTTTAGTGCTTTTCTTTATGCTTCAAAAATCTGGAATTTTAAACTTAGGTATTGGAGGCAAAACTACACCAATTACAAGTTTTATTATCGGACTTATCGCTTCAGTGTCTTCGTGTTTGGCTATTGTTGGAGGGCTCGTTTTGTCTTTGTCCGCCAAGATGTCTCAAGATAATGTGAGCGACAAGAAAACTTTTATTTTGTTCCACGTTGGGAGATTAGTTAGTTTTGGTTTGCTCGGTGGAGCTTTGGGATTAGTGGGAAATATTATCGGTATTAATTTTACCTTGACTGCTATTTTGGGTATAATCGCATCTACGGTCATGATATTCCTCGGTTTGAATTTGGTGGGAGTATTTTCAAAGAATAAAATCGTATTGCACTCTGGGATTTTTAAATTCTTTAGAAAAATAGAACATAAAACTCTCACTCCTTTGCTCGTTGGTTTCGGTACTTTTTTCTTACCTTGTGGTTTTACTCAATCGATGCAAGTTGTGGCTCTCTCGAGTGGATCATTTCTTAATGGAAGTTTAATTATGTTTGCTTTTGCTTTAGGGACTTTGCCGGTACTTCTATTATTGTCTTTTGGTTCCTCTTCTTTTGCTAATTCCAAGCATGCTAATCTTTTCTTTAAATCTGCTGGAATAGTCGTGATAGGACTCGGTTTATTTGCATTTTTGGGTGGGCTTGTCGCTTTGGGTATTATTAATCCGTTATTTAATATATAATTTAGAAATATGAAATTTAATTCAAAAATTTTCCTGAGTATAGTAGCTGTGTTGTTATTGGTAGGTTTAGCTCTAATTATAAAAAACAAACCAAATACTAACATAGAGCAAAACCAGCAAAAAGTAGAAATTATTGATGGGGTTCAATATATCACTATTAATGCAGGAGGAGGTTACTTTCCTAGGGTCACACAAGCAAAAGCCGGTATTCCTACTAAGCTCATCGTGAAGACTAACGGAGTTTTTGATTGTTCTGCTGCTTTAACTATTAGGTCTATTAACTATCAAAAGATCCTACCTCAAACTGGAGAAGAGATAATAGATATAGGTATACCTGTCGCTGGGGTTCCATTCACAGGTACTTGTAGTATGGGTATGTATAGTTTTAAAATTAACTTTTTATAAAAAGACTTTCTCTTAAAGATTTGCCTTTTCTTGGTTTTTCTGTTATATTAGTTTTATGCCAATAACAAAATCAGCAAAAAAGAATATTCGAGTTTCTGGTAGAAAAAAAGCTATGAATGACCGTCGCAAGAAGGTTATGAAAGAAGTTATCAAGAAAATAGAAAAAACTGCAAAAACTGATAAAAAAGAAGCAGAAAAGATGCTCGCTACTGCTTATCAAGCAATTGATAAAGCTGCAAAAAGAGGAATTATTAAGAAAAATAATGCTTCTCGCAAGAAATCTCGTTTAACTAAATTAGTAAAATAATTAAAAAACTCCCTAAAGGGAGTTTTTAGTTTTATTTAATTTTATTATATAATATACCTATGTCACATTTAATGGAATTTTATGGAGAAGAATGTCCTCATTGTTTGGATATGCATAAACTCGTAGTGAAACTCGAGAAAGAAGAGGGGATAAAAGTAGACGCTCTTGAGGTTTGGCATAATGAAGAAAATGAAAAACTATTAGAAAGCATAGATAAAGATTTATGTGGAGGGGTTCCATTTTTCTATAATTCAAAAAATAAAAAATTTATTTGCGGAGAAGCTACTTATAAAGAGCTCAAAGAATGGGCGAAAGATTAAAACCCTAAACCCTTTAGGAATATTTTAATTCCTTGCTTTTTGTGTGAAATATTGTAATCTAATATAGGCATTAAATTTTTAGGTTATAACCTAGAATTTTTATTTTTTGATCTTTTAAATAAATTACCATGTTAATAGATAATCCACTTTTTCTCAAATTTGAAGAGATTATTTCTTTAGATTGTGAACCATATTCTTTAGAAGAATTTTTGCTAAAAAACAATATTCTTACAGAAGAGGTTTTTGAGCACAGAATAATGTCTGCTGTTGATGATTGGCAAATTTGTTCAACTAATAAAATAAAGTTGCACAAACTTAGTTTCATAAAACCAGCTTGGGATTATGAAGTAATCTCAGATTTTCGAGATACGCCAGCAATACAAGTGCATGATTTCTTAACTGTTTTAAAGCCAGCAATTGAAAGCAATATTTTTAATAAAAAAGAAATTAATCTCTTGTTGGTTGATTTAAGTAAAATACATAATAACTCTATCGTAGTTGTTATATGTATTTATTTTACCCAAAAAAATATAAATTTAAGTGCTGTTGATTTAAACTTCCGCCGAAAGTGGAAAATTAAAAGTAACTTTTTTACCTTCGGTTTTTGACCGGAGGTTTTTTATTTAATTAAATTAAAAATATTTTTAATTTAGCCCTAAACTCTTTAGGAATATTTCTAATTCTTTGCCTTCGATTTTACGGAGAGAGTTCGCGTGAAGTTTTTTGAGTTCGATATTCATTACTCGAATTCTTTTAAGTTCTAATACTTCTGCAAATAAAGCGTCACTCATACGGCGGATTTGATGCTTCTTGCCTTCGGTTAGAATTATATTAAAGGTATAGTCGTTAATTACTTTAACTTTGCAAGGTTTAGTTTTATAATCTTTGATTCCTTTAGCTCCTTTGAGTATTACTCCGGCTTCCATTTTCTCTTTGAAATTAGAACGTAATTTATTTTTAGTTTTGACTACGTATTCTTTTTCGTGAAAATATTCTGGATTAAGTAATTTATCAGTTATGCGTCCGTCGTTTGTAAGTATTATTAATCCGTGAGAATCTTTATCGAGTCTGCCGATAGGGAAGACTTTATCTTCTATGCCTGCTTTCTTTAAAGAATTTTTAATATCCAAATCTTCTTCGTTATCTTTATTAGTTAAAATCCCGCGAGCTTTATTATAAGCAAAATACACATAATTCTTTTTTTGCCCTTTAAGTTCTACTTTATCTTTCGCTTCGACTTTATCTCCGAGTTTAGCTACTTTGCCGTTAATAAAAACTTTACGTTCTGTAATCAGAATATCAGCCTCACGACGAGATGCGAGGTTCTTTTGAGCTAAGTATTTATTTATACGAATAGGGTATTCCATTATTTTATTTGTGCTTTCGGTAGGATATCTTTCCCTACGGGAACAGTATACCTTTTTCATTTTTTATAAATTAAATTTCTAAAAAATAAGGAAAAGCTTTTTGATTCCTACCCAGAAGCAAAGTCATTTGCTTCTTCTCAGTCTCAAATAGTTCCGCTTATTTGTGCTTTCGGTAGGAATCGAACCTACATCACAACTTCCGCAAAGTTGCGTCCTATCCATTGAACGACGAAAGCAAATTGCTTAAAAACTAAGCTTTAATATTTTTACCATATTTTGAGAGAAAAATCTAGTTTAATATCCGATAAGCTCCATAATCTCTTCAACTGGGCTTTCTTTCATTTCTTCTATAGTAATATTTTCACTGTCGAGAATTTCACGAATTTTATCTGCTACGTTTTGATTTATAGCTACTGGAATAATAGGGAGGAAGAAGCGATCGGTTTTGATAAATAGAGTTGGGTTCTTTTCTAAATTAATATAATAAGCTTTTATGCTTTTATAAGGGTATAGGCGGTCTTTGATAGCTAAGCCTTTCGCATTTAATTCGTAGTATAGAGTTTCAGGTTCTTCGTTCGCAAAGTGACCCATAAGTATTCCTCCTAAAAATAATAAAATAGCAAAGAAATAATTTTTAAATATAATTGCAGTCACTACTCCAACTAAAACAATGATTCCTAAAGCCCAAAACCAATCCACGCTCTTTTTAGAGTGTGAATATGCAGGCACTGCCCAAGATAGTTTATTATTAGTTTCCACTTATCTATTATAACAAAATCCGTACAGTAGTCACAACTACTATACGGATTTTTGGTTAATTTAATTTTTCAAATCGTTTTCTTCCCCAGCGTCTTCCCAGTTTTTGGCAATTTCTAAGGCAAGATTTCTCCTTGACTCTTTAAGTTTGCCGAGATAATCCTCAGTTTCTTTTATTTCTTTTTTTATGCTCTCTTGTTCTCTTAAGAGATAGTTTTTTATTTCTTCCGTCGTTGGTTTTTTGATAAACCAAAGAGGGTTTAACAAGTTTCCAATAATAATAAAAAAGAAAACGGAACCCACGAAAACAAGTAAGATGAGATCGTTCCTTTGTTTATCTGTAAAATTTGGAGTTGTTTGATTTAGCGTAAGCCAAATAAAACCAACCAAAATGCTGATTAATAAAGCTAAAATAATTAAACGACCGATTATGGCCATTTTCTTCGCTCTATAAGAGGCAAGGATTGCACCTTTACGGGTGCTTTCTGAAATTGTGAATGTGCTCATTTTTTTTTAAAAATTTGATTTAAGGTAATAATACTAAAAATATGAGTTTAGTCAATACCAAATAAAAAAGCCCTATTTGTAGGGCTTTTTAAATTTATCCTTCGCAAGAGATACAAACGTTTAGTCCTGCGTCATCGGCTTCTTTTTGAGCCTTCTTTTTCATTTCTACTTCTTGAAGTTTCTTTCTACCGAATTGTTGAGCTGCGTTCATACTGTGTTGATAGTAAAGAGTTTTTACTCCTTTCTCCCAAGCATATAAATAAAGCGCATTTAAATCTTTAGTAGGCATAGTAGGATCAATCATAAGGTTTAAGGATTGAGATTGATCAATGAATTTTTGTCTATCAGCAGCTTGATCTATAATTGCACGTTGGTCGATTTCACTAAATGTTCGAAATACCATTTTCTCGTGTTCAGTTAAACCGTCTAGATGTTGCACGGAGCCGTCATTGTCGCGAATACTTGCCCAGGTTTCAGTAGTATTCATTCCTTTTTCTTCAAGTAGTTTTTCTAAAGTTGGGTTCTTGATTGTTACTTTCATTTTATCTACGTCTTTAACGAATGCATTAGACATAATAGGCTCTATACTTTGAGATACTTGGCCCAAGATGAATGCAGACGAAGTAGTAGGAGCGATAGCTATTAAGGTAGTATTTCTGCGTCCGTAGCCTTTTAGTACTTCTGGTTCTCCGTAATCTTTTGCGAGTTCACGAGAAGCGTTATAAGCTTTTTCATTGATTAAAGCGAAGATTTCTTTATTAAGTTCAGTCGCTTCTTTGCTTTCAAAAGGAATATTGTTCTCTTGAAGGAAAGTATGCCAACCTAAAACTCCAAGTCCTAAAGCGCGGTGCTCACTAGCGAATTTATATGCTCTTTGCATAAAATAAAAAGCACTTTGTTTTTGAGGATCTTCACTATTTTTAAGAATATCTAGTCTTTCAATAAAAGCTGAGATAACAGTATCTAAGAACATTACTAAAGTTTCTACTGCGTCTGTGTCTTTCCATTCTTTATAGTGACGTAAATTCATAGAAGATAAACAGCAAACAAAAGAAATCTCATCAGAAGTAGGTAAGCAAATTTCAGAGCAAAGGTTTGAACCGTAGATTTTCATATTTTTATCTTTATATACGTCTACAGTGTTGTTGTTAACTGTATCAGTAAATAAAATATAAGGGTAACCGATTTCTGTTCGACGTTGAATGATTTTTGCCCAAATCTTTCTTTTCTCTTGATCTCCACCTACCATATCTTGTAGCCATTTATCAGTAACAGTAACCGCATAAGTAGATTCTTGAATAGGGTGACCTTCTTTACCGATATTTAAAAATTCTTCGATATCTGCATGCTCAACCGGAAGATAAGGTGCAAAGTGACCTCGGCGGACTGAACCCTGACTAACAATATTGATTAGGTTATCAAAAAGTTCCATAAAGTGAACTGCACCTGAAGAATGACCGTTATCTTTAATAACAGCTCCACGAGGACGAAGTCCCGCAAAGTGACCTGCAGTACCTCCACCGTATTTAGTCATCATACCAACTTCAGCGTGAGTATATAAAATACGAGACATATCGTCCGCAATATAACTCGAGAAACAACTTATAGGTAATCCTCTTTCTAGCCCATAGTTAGACCAAACAGGTGAGGCAAGAGAGTAAAATCCACGAGACATATAATCATAAAACTTGTCTGCGAAGCCTGGTTTATTTAAATATTTTTCTGCTATATTAGCGATTTCACGAATACGCTCTTCGGCAGTAACGCCTTCCATCAAGTAACCCTTTGCTAAAAACTTTCTACTATTTTCATTTAACCAGTACATATTTATATTTTTTATGATTATATTTTTAATAATTAAAACAGATCCTCACTTGTAATACTTTTACTTCTTTTATCGTAATTGATTGATTTTTTGTTAAAGAAGTCTCCGTGCTTAGTTGCGATAACTTCATCATTAAACCAATCAGATTCTTTAAGGAACATTTCGTCAATTTCAAAGATTTTATTAATTCCTATACTTTGTAAAGAATTATTGAATCTTTGCTTGATAAACTCTAAGACTACTACTTTTGGCATAAAATCTAATTCTCCTTTTTCAAAAATCCAATCCACTACTAACTTTTCTGCTTCAAAAGCTTCTTGGCATTGTTTTATAATTGCATTTTCAAATTCTTTATCGAACCATTCAGGATGTTCTTCTCTTAGGATATTTATAATATCTATTCCAAATAAACCGTGAATTTGTTCTTCTTTAGAAGTTGCTTCGACTGCGTTTGAGATACCTTTAAATAAATTTTTGTATTTATTAAAAGACATCATTATTAAGAATTGAGAGAATAGTGAAACGTGTTCTATAAATAAAGAGAATAGTAGTATTGATTGAGTGTATTCTCGATTATCTTCACTTGATCGGTTTTTAATCGCTTTTTCTAAGTAATTTACTCTGTTCATCAAAGCCGGAATATTTTTTATATTACTAAACTCAGTATTTAATCCTAAAAGTTCTAGTAGGTGAGAGTAGGCGTCTGTGTGGCGAACTTCACTTTCTGCAAAAGTTGCTCCAACTGCACCGATTTCTGGTTTTGGCATTTTTTTATAGATATCTCCCCAGAAAGTTTTTACTGCTACCTCGATTTGAGCAATAGCTAGCATGCAGTGCTTGATAGCAGATTTTTCGTTTTCTGAAACATTAACTTTGAAGTCTTGAATATCGCTAACAAAGTTAAATTCAGTATGGATCCAATAAGAGTGACGGATAGCACTAACGTATTCGTATAATTCAGGGTATTCGTAAGGTTTTAATTGTATTCTTTTTTTGAAAAGATCTCTCTTTCTTTCTTCAGCTCTTTGTTGTCTATAGATAATATAGGCTTTTGCTACTTCAAAAAAGTCTTTTTCCATCAAACTTTGCTCTACGATATCTTGAACTTCTTCAACTCCAGGGCAAACTTCGACTTCTTTTTCATTATTTTCTAAAGTAACAGCAAATTTTTCGTTTAATTTTTGAGATACCAAGTGAGCAACTTTATGAGCGTCTTCTGTGGTACCAGTCCCAACTGAAACCATAGCCTTATATATAGCACTCTCTATCTTTTTAAGGTCAAAATCTTGAATACTTTGATCTCTTTTCTTTATACAGGTAACAAGATTGTTTTTATTGTTGGTAGACATATTTTTTAAATTAAACTTATAAATTTTTTTATTAAAATTAACCTTTAGTATGATAATTTTATCATAGTTACGAAGCCCGAGCAAAAACTAAAATAACCTTATTTAATAAGGTTATTTTATAAATTTAATACTTATCCACATTTTAATTTTTATTTTCTTTCGCAACTCTCGCAAATACCGAACAAATCAAAGGAATGGTGAGTGATTTTTTGGAATTTTTTTGATTTTTTAAGTGCATTTAACACTAATTTTTCGCTATCGCAACCAGTAAAATCTTCAACTGTATTGCATTTTATACAAATCATATGATGATGATCATCATGCTCGTCTATTAATTCATATTCTGCCTCTCTTTTACCCGTATCTACCTTTTTAATTAAGCCTTTTTCTAAAAAACTATCTAAAGTACGATAAATCGTGACTTGATCCAGTTTATTCTTCTTTAATTTTTCAAAAATAGTATTAGCACTGAGGGGAGTTTTAGTTTTAGATAGAAAATCTAAGAGCAAAAGACGAACTTCAGTCTTTTTCAATTGAGCTTTATTTAGTATTTGTTCAAAATTGTTTGCCTTCATTTATTTCTCAAAAGTTATTCGTACTAATTCAGGAGTATTGAAAAGCCTAGAAGGTACGCTAGCCGTACCGACTCCTGAAGTAGTTAAGACTTGCAAGTCTTGATAAGGATGAAGTCCGTAAGTATATTCTTTGTATATAGAGTAAACGATATAATTGAGAGGCCAGAATTGTCCACGATGAGTATGACCTGAGACTTGGAGATCAATTTTATTTTGATTTGCTACGCTAAGAGCGGTAGGAGCGTGATTGATAAGTATAGTAAATTTATTCTCGTCTATGTTTAAAGATTTAAGAGTATTGTCTACGGAAGCTAAATTTGCGGTATTATTTTCTCCTCGATTTTCTCTATATTTTACTCCTACTATATCAATATCTCCATAACTAACCTTTTTATCTTCGAGGGTTACTACTCCCGCATTAGCAATAGATTCTAAAAATCCACGATAATCTCCGTATTCTTCGTGATTTCCAGGAGCCATAAAGACAGGGTATTTAGCTGTTAATTTTTTCCAACTTTCAGTTATGAGAGTTGTGTCATTTTTCGGTCCATCATAAAAGTCTCCTCCGTGCAAAACGAAATCCGGATTAAGAGAAATAATTTTTTTTACCACTTTATCAGAAAATCCTTTATGATTGATTTTTCCAAAGTGAGTATCAGCTACTAGTATAGCTTTTTTGCCTACGAGACTTTCAGGAACCTTTGGATCTTTGATAGTATAATCAACAACTTTAATAAAACGAGCTTGTATATATCCAAAAGTTGCTAAGCCTAAAGATAGTGCTAAAAATATATAAGAGAAATAATACGGAATATTAACTTTAAAAACAAAACCTAAAATATAAATCGTACCTAAAGCTAAAGCCCCAAAGAATAAATAAAGTCCGTATCCAGCTATCATTTGCATTACTCGGTGAAAGATAGAAGGTAGTAAACCGCTAAAGCCAAGTAGCATGCTTAAAGCAAAAAGTAGGGGAATTAATAAAAATATAAAAAATACTAGTTTATTTTGCTCCGGACTTAGTCTTAATCCGTAACCGTAAACTTTAGTATTTAAATACGAAATACCTATTAAAAAACTTGCAATCAATATGCCGAAAAATATCTTTATCATGCTTAAATTATAGCATATTGTAAAAATTTACTTTTTAGTATAGTCTAAGGGTAGAGATAGTCGTATCTTTATTAGTTAATTTATCCTGTCTCTCGCGAGTGACGGGATTTAGTAAAATATTATGAAAATATATAGATTATTGTTCGTTTTGGCTTTTATATTCTCTTTGACTTTAGGTTTTACTAATACTGTTTCCGCTATGACACCGACTTTATCCTTGTCTAATAACGGTAATAATACTGTATTTGTAACTGTGTATGGAGACCCTAATTCAAGTGTGAACCTTTATTATAATAATTATTCTGGTTTACAAAACCTTTATTTAGGTAGTACTAATTCTAGTGGTTATTTATCTACTTCTTTAAATTTAAGTACCTATAATATAAATCCAAATACAACCGTTTACGTTATAGTAAACAATCAGCAATCAAGCGTAGCTTCTTGGCCTACAAATTATTATCAAAATAATTATTATACAAATACGGGTCTGACTGTGAGTAGTTTAACTTTACCACTTGGCTCTAGCGCAACACTTTCTTTAGGTAATAATTATAATGGAGTTTATGTATCTAATAATTCTAATTCTGGAGTTGTGACTGTAAATAATTCTAATTCCGGAGTAAATACTCTCGTCGGTTGTACTACTTATAATCAATACAGCACTATAACTGGTCAACCTTGTTATATGCCTCAAGTTATAAATTATAATACTAACTCTGTTGTGATTTATGCATCTAGTATCGGTTATTCAACTTTGACTATCTGTGCCAATAATTCTTCTACTTGTAATACTATCAACGTGAACGTAGTGAATTCAAATTCTATAATAGCAGGGAATGTATTAGGAGTATCAACAATTAATAATTCTTGTACTTTATACCGAACTTTGCGTTATGGTATGTACGGTTCTGATGTATCTTGCTTGAAGCAACTTCTAGTAAATAAAGGTTATTTAGTTAATAATAATTTTGATAGTTATTTTGACTATGAAACTCGTAATGCAGTTCTTCTTTTTCAACAAGATCATTATCTTGGAGCTGATGGAGTAGTTGGTGCTCGCACTAGAAATTATCTTTACTAAAAATAAAAAATAAAAAACCTCTATGATAGAGGTTTTTTATTTTTTATAAGTCATATCTAAATTCGTGAGTGTTTTTGGTAGGAGCTATATCGAAGATTTCTTTTGGTTTTAATATTAGTAAACCTTTCACTACTCGATCAGGGAGGATTTCTTTTATCCAACTTACTGCTTCGTCAAATTTTTCTCCATTTTCGAAATACTCAACCTCTCCTTTGATTTGATAACCAAACATCTTGTTCCAGCAAACAAGGGCTACCTCTTTGTTTTCTTTTATATTTTCTAAAGTTTTATCCATAAAGTAATTAATAAGCCAAATTTCTTCGCCAACTACTTTTAGAGAAGATACTGGAATTACGTTTAGTCCGTAAATTCCGTGCGTTGCTAAAGCCTTAGACGGAGCATTTAATATAAACTTTTCTACATCTTGATTCATACTATAATTATATACCTAAATTATTCTTTACTTAAACCATACCGCTTGAGAGCTTCTTTGCGAGCTTCTTTATGCTCGATTATAGGTAGGGGAGGATTTGATAAATATTCTTTACTTAGCCATTTGTTTTGATATTTATTATCTTTATCATAGTTTTCGGCTTGCAAATATGGGTTAAAGATTCTTATCGGTTTTGGATCAGCGCCGACGGACGCTCCCCATTGCCAACCTCCGTTATTCGAAGCTTCGTCAAGATCGATAAGCATAGCTCTAAAGTATTCTTGACCCCAGAGCCAGTTTACTCCTAAGTTTTTAGTTAGAACCGAAGATACTATCATCCTTGCACGGTTATGCATATATCCAGTTTTCGCAAGCTCATTCATCGCCGCATCAACAATAGGGTATCCAGTTTGCCCTTTGATCCAGAGCAAGAATCTTTCTTTCGACTGTTTTTTCGGGGCCCAAGATATCGAATTATATTTTGCTTGAAAAGCTTGAGATAATAGGTTAGGTTTATGAAAAAGTAAGTATTTATAAAATTCACGCCAGATTAATTCACTTATAAAATGAATTGGACCTTCATCTATTTTACGACTTGAGTTATAGTTTTCAAATTTATTATTAAAATGATTTTGAATCAATTTTACTAAAGTCCGACAAGAAACAAGTCCCCAAGATAATGCAAGTGACATCCTCGAAGTTCCTTCGAGGTCTAGATAATCTCTTTCGTCTTTATAATTACTTAAAGTAGTTTTTAAAAAATTTTTAAATTTCAAAATCATCTCTTCTTCGTTAAAGGAATATATAGATAAATCTCGTTTTGGTAAATCTAATTCTTTGAGTTTAATAATCTCGTTTTCGATCAAGATAGATTCTTGTTTTTTAAATAATTTTAAAATCTCGGTCGAATTTAGAGTATTTATATATTTCAAAGGAAAATTCTTTAAATTAAAAAACTTTACTTTATCTAGTTTAGGTTTTTTATCTTCTTCTGCATTTACGAAAGAATTCCAAACCGCTTTTTTAAAAGGAGTAAAGATAGAATAAATTCCACCGTTTCCAGTTCGCACTTCTTTATCTATAGTTATTTGATCTCGGTAAAGCTTGATATTTATACCTTTGTCTTTGATTTTCTTTATTTGCGTATAAAAGTCAGGATGAATATCTTCGTTTACAAAAATATTAACTTCGTAATGTTTACTTAATTTTATAAAAAATTTAACTGCTTTTTCTTCAACTAAGAGAAAAGATTTAAAATTTTTACCAAATGCACTTATCGCATTAGCCAAGAAAAACCGGGAAGGGTAGCCAAACTGGTATTTCGGATTAGCTTCGGTCATATAAGGTTCGATAATAAATAAAGGTAAAAAAGGAATGTTTTCCTTTTCGCTAAAGTTTACTGCACTTAAAAGCGCTCTATTGTCTCGTAGTCTAAAATCTCTCCGTGACCAATATATAACTAGCTTTTCTTTCATCTTTATAGTTTAGCATATAATAGGAGAAGATTTAGAAATTATTTTCCTGCGGAAGCGGTGAGATTCGAACTCACGATAGGTTGCCCTATGACGGTTTTCAAGACCGTTGCCTTAAACCACTCGGCCACGCTTCCGTAAATAACTTTACTTCATTTTGTACTTTTTTTCAAGTTTTGGATTTTTTGTACCTATTTCTTGAAAATATTTAGCAATATTTTGCTTATTGCTTATATATACGTTATAACCATTAGTCTCAGAATTAGAAAGTTTTAATTTACGTAATGTAATTTTAACAAACTTAATAATCTCCTTGTTTTTATTGGTAAAAGTTAATTGCTTGTATGTTGATATTTTATTTTTACCTTTAAACTTTTTTATTGATATTGAACCTTCAGTATCAAATAATCCTCTTAAACTACTTTTAGAAAATTCTTCATTATTTTTTATCCAATTAGGGATTTTTCGTGCTTTTGGTTTGAATCCTAATTTAAAAAAGTAATCACTTATATCTTTTGAGGAAATTTGTAATTCTTCTGTGCCTCTATCTTTTCGATACTTAATTGCAACTCTGGTCAATGGAAAAACTTTGTTTACTAACTTCAAAATATTTTTTGAATAACCTTTATCTGCTTTGGCACTAAGATATATCCTTGTATAATATTTTGTTACACTTCCATCACCAATCAATATACCAAATAGTTCAGCAAGTTCCTTCGAATATCCTATTTTGATTTTTATATTCTTCTTATTATTTTGGTTAAACTGATTAGAACACTTAATAGAACAAAATTTCCTGTTTTTAATGTTTAAAGTTTTGTTGCATTTTTTGCATTTGTTCATAATATTATTATATCATATTCCGCTAAACCAATATAAATTTAAAAACTCTGCAAAATTGCAGAGTTTTTATTTGTTGTATTATTTCAAGAAATCTAATGCACGAGAGAAGTCTTTTTTTACAGTTTTAAAATCTTTTTTCAAAACTTTAAATACATAAATCATATCTAAAATACCAATAGTATTTAATATAATTAATGCGATGAACCATTTCTTGTGTCCATTTTTAGCTGCATTCCAAACAGAATAGCATTTCCAAAGTATGCTCCAAATAGTAAGTACTACGATTACGATTGTTTCTAAAATATTTCCTGGGATCATGTGTCAATTATATCAAAATGTACTTTTTTGTGCTAGTATTTCTGTATGAAATATTTGGGTATAGATTTTGGGACTAAAAGAGTAGGAATTGCTATTTCTGATGAGAATGGAACTTTTGCTTTTCCAAAAACTATTTTAAAAAATGATAAACAACTAATTTTGAATTTAGGTACAATCATTCAAAATGAAAAGATTGAATCTATTGTGATAGGGGAATCTTTAAACGAGCAAGGCTTAGCAAATAAAGTAAATCAAGATATTAAAAACTTTATTGAAATTTTAAATAAAGAATTTAATTTGCCAATAGAAAAAGAAAAAGAATTTTTTTCTTCGTTCGAGGCGCACGGCAGACTCGGCAAAGAATCGATGAGTGACCGCAAGACAAAGATAGAAAAGGGAAATGATTTAGATAGTAAAGCAGCAGCGATAATTTTACAAAGATATTTAGATAAGCTAAGATAAATTTATGCCAAAAATAAGTATAGATGATTTCGCAAAAGTAGAATTAGCAGTAGGAAAAATACTTTCCGTAGAAAAAGTCCCTGATGCTGATAAACTCCTTAAATTATCAGTAGATTTCGGAGAAATTAAAAAGCTAGAAAAAGACGAAGAAGGGAATGAAAAAGAAGTTGTTTCTCAAGACATAAGGCAAATAGTTTCCGGTATTGCACTTTATTTTGAAGATTATTCTGTTTTAGTAAATAAAAAAGTTATGTTCGTAGTGAATCTCGAACCTCGCACTATACGCGGACTTGAGAGTAACGGAATGATACTTGCAGTTTCAAATGCGAGCGGAGAATTTTCTCTACTTTATCCTGATCAAAAGGTAAGCAGGGGTTTGCGAGCAAAATAATTCTTTTAAACATAGCAAAGTAAATTACTTTTATAGTATAATATTGATAATGCTAAGAAGTACTCATAAGAGTAATAAAGTTTTTTCTACACCAACATTTTTAGAAATGCCTTCTTTTGGTTTAGATATTTCAGATGACTCTATTAAATATATGAGTCTAAAAGCTACTTCGAAAGGAGTACGCCCTGAGAAATATGGTGAGAAAAAAATCCCAAAAGGAGCTTTAGAATTAGGCAAAATAACAGACCGCGAAAAACTAGTAGGAGTTTTAAAAGAATTAAAAAAAGAATTAAATATTAAAGACGCTCGAGTTTCTATACTAGAAAATCAAATTTATTTATTTAAACTTAAACTAGAAAAAGAAGGTTTGATATCTATCAAAGAAAATATAGAATTAGTTTTAGAAGAGCACATTCCAATACCTGGACCTGAAGCAATTTTCGATTATGAATTACTCGAAGAAACTGACAAAGAATTAGTTTTGCAGGTTGCCGCTATTCAAGTCGATACTATTGAAGAATATTTATCTTTATTTGAAGAAGTTGGTATTAGTATTCATTCTTTTGAGATCGAAGCGCAAGCTATAGCGAGAGCAATAGTTAAAAACGGTGATAAAGATACTTATATGATTTTAGATTTTGGAGGATCTCGCACTGGTATTTTTATTGTTTCTAGTAATATTGTGCGTTTTGCTACTACTGTTGATTTCGGAGGTATAATTTTTTCTCAATTAGTTGAAAAGAGTTTAAACGTTAGCTTCGAAGAAGCTGAAAAGATCAAGAAAGAATACGGTTTACAAAGAAATTTAGAAAATAAAGAAATTTTCCCTATTTTGCTTAATTCCGCTTCTATCTTAAAAGACGAGATTATGAAGCATTTCGTATATTGGCATACTCACGAAGATGAAGACGGAGTTAAAAATCCTCCAATCAAAAAGATATTATTCTGTGGAGGTAATTCTAGTATACCTGGTTTGCTTGATTATTTTGCTATGAGTATGAAAGTAGAAGTTGAGCTCGCGAACGTCTGGACAAATATTTTAAATATTGAAGATGAAACTCCTGAAATAGACGCAAAGGTCGCTTTATCATTCGCAACCGCTATCGGTCTCGCATTAAGAGATTTTGAACATGATTAATTTAATTCCAAACGAAGAAAAGAAAAAAATTCGCAAAGATTTTTATATGCGAGTTGTTATCGTTTCGTTTTTTGTTTTAGGTATAGCAATTTTGATTTCTAATATTATGCTTACTCCTGCTTTGTTTTATGCATCTTTAGAGAAGAAATTAATTTCAGAACAATTTGCAAAAGATGAGAATAAACTTGCTTTTGATTTAAACCAAGAAAATAAAAATGCTGTTGAGAGTTTAGAAAGTAAAATTACACTAATAAAACAAGCTCGCGATAATAAGTTTTTAGTTTCTGCGAAAGTTGTTGATAATCTTTTAAATAAGAAAATTAACGGGATTTTAATTAATGAAATCAATTATACTAAAGACCCTAATAAAGGTAATTTGATTAATATAAGAGGCAAAGCTTCTTCTCGTGAGAGACTGTTAACCTTTAAGAATAGTTTAGCTTCAGATCCAAATTTTAAAAATGTAGATTTGCCGATTTCAAATTTTATTAAAAGTACCGATATTGAGTTTAGTTTAGTTTTAATTGCCTCATAATGAAAAAAGTTAATATAAAAAATTTAATATTCGCAATTATCTTCTTGCTTATTACTATAGCGGGTTTTTATTTGACTTTGCGTCAGATGAATATTTATCACGGTAAATTTATCGAATTAACTAATTTATATAAAGAGAAAGAAAATAAGACGAACGAGATTAAAGCTTTAGATAAATTGATTTCTGAAATCGGTAATGAAATAAAATTAATTAATTCTCATTTTTTGAGAGCTGAAGATATAGCGCCATTCTTAGATGAATTAGAATTAAATGCAAAAGAATTAGGGATAAAGGGGGAAGTGGTTTCTGTAGATAGTATTACTACTGCTGACAAAAGTTTGTATTTAAATATTAGAGCTGAGGGAACTTTTGATAATTTGTATAAATTTTTAAAGTTACTTGAAAATTATAAATATGAATTAGAGATTGTCGATTTCAAGATTTTAAAAGAACCTTCTTCTGATATAGCTCTCGGAGTTTTACCTAATTGGTCGGGTTATTTTAAAATTAAAATTATTAGTTTGATTAATTAATTATGAATTTAGATTTTAAAAATTTAGCTTTTTTCCAAAATAAAAAAACTTTTCAAAAAGAGTATTTTCAAATAAATCCAGACAAATATTGGAACCTCTCATTAGTTTTGTTTTTTATTATTGTTTTATTAGGGTCAGGTTTTGGGTATTATAATTTTGCTAAATTAAATAAAGCCTTAAATACTTATACTAATAACAATAAAGAAGAAAATAATCAAATTTTTGATGTTAAACAAAAAAATGAAATCAATGATTTGCTAAATTATTTTAAAAATAGAGAAGATCAAACTTCTTCGTTAATTAACGATAAAAAATCTTTAGTTATTGACCCTTCGCTTTAAAAATGTTAATCTAAAAAGAGTTTTTGGATGAATTAGATATTTGGGTGGTTAGCTGTTTTGGTAGATAACAGCGAGAAGTTTGAAAGTAAGTTGTTTTTGGATGAATTAAATATTTGGGCGGTTAGCTCAGTTGGTAGAGCAGCGCTTTTACACAGCGAAGGTCACAGGTTCGAATCCTGTATCGCCCACAAATCCTTAAGTCCCTTTTTGGGATAGGATTCGAAAGTCGGAGCACGACGGTGCGAGACGGGGTCGCGTAAATTTTCAGCAGAAAATTATACGTGACCGAATCCTGTATCGCCCACAGTGTTAATATTTGCCTTCGTAGTTCAATGGATAGAACAGAGCTCTTCTAAGGCTTTGATGTAGGTTCGATTCCTACCGAAGGCACAAATAAGCGAAGCTATTTGAGACTGAGAAGAAGCAAATAATTTTGCTTCTGTGTAGGAATCGAAAAGCTTTTCCTTATTTTTATAATAAAAATGGAAAAGGTATACTGTTCCCGTAGGGAAAGATATCCTACCGAAGGCACAATGAAAATAAAAGTACTATACGAAGATAAAGATATATTAGCTATCGATAAGCCTATTGGTCTAGCTACTCATAGCGACGGTAAAACTAAAGAAAAAACTTTAGTTGATTTTATATTGAAAAATTATCCGAAAATGAAAAACGTAGGTGAGCCGATGACTATTAAAATCAAAGATAAAGATATAGAACTTCCTCGTCCAGGTATAGTGCATAGATTAGATAGAGATACTTCAGGGGTTTTACTTTTAGCTAAAAATAAAAAATCTTTTGCTTATCTTAAAGAATTATTTCAAAATCGTGAAATTCGAAAAGTTTACTATGCTCTGGTGAATGGTACTTTTAAATATGAAAGAGGAACAATAAGTAAACCGATAGGGAGGAGCCCTGTTGACTTTCGTCGTTATCTAGCAGGTCGCGGAGCGAAAGGGGAATTACGTGATGCTGTTACAGAATATACTGTTTTAAAAAATATTGTAGATAAAAAGGGTCACAAGTTTACTTTACTCGAAGTTCGCCCAAAGACGGGCCGTACGCATCAAATTCGAGTTCATATGAAGTATTTAAATCATCCGGTAGTAGGAGATGCTCTTTATAACGAAGACGGAATAGGTTTAAAAGGTATTGATCGCATGATGCTTCACGCAAAGTCGATAAAATTCAAAAACTTAAACGGAGATATACTAAAAGTAGAATCTCCATTACCAGAAGAATTTAAAAACTTGATTTAGTAAATAAAAAAGAGCTGCAGACTACAGCTCTTTTGTGTTTTTAATCCTCATCATGAGGGTTTATTTTTAGATTAGTTTTAAAATCAATGTTGACGCTTAATAAGGCGTCTTCCTTTTCTAGGAATAAAATAAACTTTTTTTGAGGAACAATGTCAACAAAAATGTATTTTCCATCCTTATCTCTTTTTGTGCTATGTCTTCTCTTTTGATAAATCTTAATGTTAGATTTATTTACTTCGAGTATTTCACATTCGATGGTAAAATTATTAAAACATAATTCTACAGAATGCTCCACCCCAAGAGTATCCTTGAGTGCTCTGCGTACTTGAGCTAAGAAAGAAAAATACTCTTTTGAGATTTCGTTTTTGTTTCTCGTTAAGATTTTTTTGGTTTCAAAGTTAGGCATTATTGGTATTATGCCTAAAACGCTGTCTGTTCTTATAATATTATCTACAAGATCATCACTTTCTGTAAATATACTAATATGATGATTGGTTGTAAAAATAAAATAATTTTCTTCCAGTTTGCTTACTACTCCAGTGTAGTTTCTTGGTTCTTGCAAAGTACCGTCTTCATTTATTCTGGTAAATTCCAGAGTTATTGACTTACCTTTGTTTTCTTCTGTGTACTTTTTTAGCACAGGCAACATTTCTTCATAAAAATGACTAAATGTTATTAAGTTTGTTATATCTGTTCTTTTATGAAAAGACAAATATGTTTTTGTTGTTTTAATTAGACCTCCCAACTTTTTATATTTTAAATGGTAAATAACTATTTATCATTTTTATCATATAGTTATTAAATTCATTAGTCAATTTGCCTTTATAAAGTATTTATGCTAAAGTAAGATACATTATGGCAGGAAATGTAATAAACAAGTTAAAATTAACACCAGTTGACGTAGAAGCTCGCAAAAAGCTAGATTTTAAAGCAGGGGATACTATCCGTGTATGGTCTAAAATCGCTGAAGAAAAAGCAGGTACTAAAAAGGGTGAAAAATCAACAATTAAGTATCGTTTACAAGCTTTTGAAGGTTTAGTACTTGCTCGTAAGCATGGTACAGAACCAGGGGCAACTTTTACAGTTCGTAGAGTAGCTTCAGGGGTAGGAGTAGAAAGAATTTTTCCATTATTTGCTCCAACTATCGAAAAAATTGAAATAACTAAAAGAGCATCTGCTCGTAGAAGTAAGCTTTATTATATCCGCACAAAAGCAGTTAAAGATGTTCGCAAGAGACTAAGAGCTGTAGCAGTAGATCAAAATAAAGTAATAGATGAAGAGGTAGTTTCAGAAAATACAGCAGAATAATGCTGTATTTTTGTTTGCGCAGGTGTTGAAACTGGTAGACAAGCACCCTTGAGGTGGGTGTGCCGTAAGGTGTGGAGGTTCAAGTCCTCTCCTGCGCACAATAATTTAAAATTATTTTGCTATAATATATTTATGGAGCACAATAATTTAACTAATAAAAATGAAGAAAAAGTCGAATCTTTAGAAACTAAAGGTGAGCGAATTTCTGATTTAGAAAAACCTCAAGAATCTTTTGAGGGTGAGGATAAAGAAGTCTCTGTAGTAGATGACGCAGAAGAAGTTTTAAAAATTCAGGTAGAAGTTCAAAAATTAGAAACTCAAGTTCAATCTACTTTAGATGGAGTGAATCAAATAAATGAAAATTTAGGATTGCCTCCAAAAAAAGTTGAAGAAATTCCTTCTTTGCAAAATAAAATTGCAAAAATCTTTAATTTAAAAAACTTATTAAAAGCTGCGACTGTCGCAGGACTTATGTTCGGAGCTACTTCTGAAGGATTGTCTCAAAATAAATCAGAAAAAAATGCTGAGAAAGAGCATAAAGAATGGGTAGAAAAGCAATATCAATTATATAAAAAAGGAGCTTTAAAAGAAGGAAGTAAAGTTAGGGCTCCTGATGGGAGTGTTTATGTGCTAGGTCCTTTAAAAATAGAAAACTTAAAAGGTCAGGAAGAAATTAAATCAATAAATATTTCTTCTTATTTTAAAACTGGTACCGTAGAATTTGTCGACGCAAAAGCAGAAGAAAATGCAAAACAATCCATTCGAGATTTCTTGATTACCGTAGGGGGTTTGGAAAACTCTACTATTAAAGTTATTGGTTCTTATTCTAAAGATAAACCTTGGGGTAATGTTTCTGCCCAACATCCTTACGGAGATAAAAATACTGATCTGGCTAATAAAAGAAAAGCAGTATGTCGTTCTTTGTTTGAAAATGTTTTAAAAGAAACATACTCAGAAGATTATATAAAAAATTTATCAATTGAGGAGATTTCTAAGGGTATTGGGTTGTCTGATAACTTTCCGGAAGATGAAATAAAAAAAATGTCTGATTTAGAAAGAAATAAAAAAATAAACTCCTATCAAGGTATGTCTATAGAAATTATTAAAAAAATAATTAAAGAACCAGAAACATTAGAAAAACTTACATTAAATAAAGAAGAAATGGAATTTTTAAATACTATTATTGTGGTTGTTGATGAATCTAACTCTATGGTTAGAGATGCAAAAAAAGTAAAAAGTATAGTAGAAAAAGTAAATAAATATAATAAAGAAAAAAATAATAAATCTATAGAAATTAAAAAACTTGAAGGTGGTAATAAAGAAGCCCATATTCAAACTTTGAAAAATATTTTATTCAAATTAGACGATACTTATCAAGGCAAAGAGATTTTAGTTATAACAGATGAACCAGATGAAAATTTTGATAGTAATTCTTATGATATTGCTATGGGAGAAGTTCTTAAATTAAGTCAGGAAAAAGGAATTAAGGTTGTATTTAAAATTTTTAATCCAGATGAATCTAAATCAGGTTCTGTAAGTGTTGTTTTAGACAAAACAACTATTGGTGTGTTAAAAAAACCAGAAAAATTAAATAGAAAATATTTTACTGTAGATGACTTAAAGAAAGCTTGGTATGAAGGCTTAGTAGCAAATTCAAATTCTTTAACATCTAATTAAATTTAATACCCAAAATTATTTTTTATTTGCTATAATATTTATATATGCAAATAGATGAAGAGCAATTAAAAAGATATATCTTGGAATCTAAACTCATTACTAAATCTGATTTAGAAGATATAGTAAAAAAAGCAGAAGAGAAAAAGCAAAAATGGACAGATTTGCTTTTGTCTGAAAATAAAATTTCTGAAGTTGATCTCAAAAGAATGGAGGCTTTTGTTTTAGGTATTCCTTTTGTGAATCTTGCAAAGGATAAAATTGATGCAGAGATTCTTTCTCTTATTCCTGAGCCTATTGCTCACAACTATAATATTATTGCTTATAAGAAAAAAGAAAATGCACTCGAAGTTGCTATGCTAGACGTGGATGATTTGCCGGTTATAGATTTTATCAAGAAGCGTTCTGGATTTAAGATTTTACCTCGTTTGACTGATACCGCTTCTATTAAATCCTCTCTAGTTCAATACAAAAAAAGCTTACAAGCCGAATTCGATAATATTATTCAAAAAGAATCTGTTTCTTTAAAAGTTTCTAAGCAAGAAGGGGAGCATTCTGAAGCCGAGCTTAAAGAGCTTGCAGAAGATTTACCAGTTGTCAAAATCGTAGATTCTATTATTTTGCACGCGATTTTGCAAAACGTATCCGATATTCATATCGAACCAGGCGAAACTACTCTAACCGTGCGTTATCGTATCGATGGTATTTTGCATGATGCGATGGTCTTAGATAAAAATGCTGGCAATGGTATTACTGCTCGTATTAAAGTTTTATCTAATTTAAAGCTTGATGAAAAGCGTCTTCCTCAAGACGGACGTTTTAAAATAGAGCAAAATGGAGATAAAGTTTCTTTCCGTGTTTCAACTTTGCCTACTTTCTTTGGAGAAAAAACTGTTATCAGAATACTTAAAGAAAATGCTCATGGTTTTTCTCTTGAGGGACTTGGTTTTCATGGTGAAGGTTTAGAACGTATTCATGAAGCATTAAAACAAAAGACTGGTATGGTGCTAGCTACTGGACCTACTGGATCAGGTAAAACTACTACGCTTTATACTATGCTAGATATTTTGAATAAACCCGAAGTAAATATTTCTACCGTCGAAGACCCGGTAGAATATCAAATGCCTAGAGTAAATCAAAGTCAGGTAAAGCCTGAGATAGGATTTACTTTCGCTTCCGGACTTCGTTCTCTGCTCCGTCAGGATCCTGATATTGTGATGGTAGGAGAGATTCGTGATGGCGAGACTGCATCGATTGCAGTTAACGCTTCTTTGACTGGGCACTTGGTGCTTTCCACAATTCACACCAACTCGGCTGCTGGAGCTATACCTCGTATGATAGACATGGGAGTTTTACCGTTTTTGATAGTTTCAACTGTAAAAGTTATCATAGCTCAAAGATTAGTTCGTCGTTTAACTTCTACTAAAGAAAAATACTTTTTATCTGATGATCAACTCAAGAATTTATCTAAAATTATCGACCTAGATCGCATGCTCGCTATTCTAAAAGAAGAGAAATTGATTGAAGAAAAAACTACTTGGAAAGAAATACCTTTTTATCGCACCCCAGAAGATACCAAAGCAGGGGAAGGCTATGCTGGACGTGTAGGTATTCATGAAGTTTTAAAAGTGACTTTATCTATTCGTGATTTAATTTTGAAAAATTCTTCTCAAGATGAAATCGAAGAAGTCGCAAAAAAAGAAGGAATGATAACTATGATTGAAGATGGAATTTTTCAAGCTGTTTTAGGAAATACTTCTATCGAAGAAGTATTTCGTGTAGTTTCTGAATAATATGTTATTTAAATATAAAGCTAAAACTAAAACTGGAGAAATAATAGAAGGCACTATAGAAGCCGTCGATCGTTTTTCTGTGTCTCGTGATTTGAGATCAAAAGGAAATAATCCTATATCTATTAGTGCAGAAGGCGGAGGAGTTTTAAATTTAGATAATTTGATTGAGAAAATTTTTGGAAAAGTAAAACTCTCTGAGTTGATTATCTTTACTCGTAATTTAAGTGGAATGCTTAAAGCTGGACTACCTCTCGCTAGAGCTTTATCAGTTGTAGAAAAGCAAACTAAAAATAAAACTTTTAAAAAGATTTTAGCAGATTTACAAAATGAAATTAATTCTGGCGGTACGTTTTCTAGTGGTTTAGCTAAATACCCTAAAGTTTTTTCTAAACTTTTTATTTCGATGGTTCGTGCCGGAGAAGAATCAGGTAATTTATCAAATTCTTTGCTCGAAGTAGGAATGAATTTAAATAAATCTTATACTTTAACTAAAAAAGTAAAAGGAGCGATGATTTATCCTGGGGTAATTTTAGGTGCTATGGTTATTATCGGGATTTTGCTTTTTGCTTTTGTTGTGCCAACTTTAGCTAAAACTTTCGTTGAGCTTGGAGTAAAATTACCAGCCACAACTAGATTTATTATTGGTCTTGGAAATTTCTTTTCTAATTATTTGATTTTCGCTATACTCTCTGTGTTTGCTATAGGTTTTGGAGGGTATATGCTTTTTAAAGCAAAATTTATGCAAAAATATATAGATTTCGTAGTTATTCGAATACCAGTGATCGGCACTATTGCTAAAGAAGTAAATACTGCTCGTACTACTCGAACTTTGTCTTCACTTTTACTTTCAGGTGTTGCTATTACTCGCGCTATTGAGATAACCGGAGACGTAGTACAAAATGTTTATTATAAAAAAATTTTAGAAGAAGCTAAAGATCGAGTTGAAAAAGGTTCTCCTTTCTCAGCCGTTTTCACCGAAAATACAAATCTTTATCCTATTATGATGTCTGAGATGATTCAAGTAGGGGAAGAGACTGGTAAATTATCTGATATGCTTCTTGAAGTTGCGAGTTTTTATGAAGGAGAAATTGAAGAAAAAACTAAAAACCTCTCTACTATCATAGAACCGATTTTGATGATATTTATTGGAGGAGGGGTAGGATTTTTCGCTCTTTCTATGATAACTCCACTTTATTCAGTATTAAATAATATAGGTTAATGAAAAATTTTTTCCAAAAAGGAATAACTGCAGTAGAAACTTTAATAGTTATAGCTATTATAGTATTGATTGTATCAATAGTAATGCCTAGATTTGCGGATATGAGAAATGTACAAATTTTACAAAATTCTACCTTAGATGTTTTTAACGCTCTTAATAAAGCGCGCTCAAATACTTTAGCTGGGTTAAATTCTCAAAGTTATGGGGTGCATTTTTCTACTAATCAAGTTATAATTTTTGAAGGTACGGTTTATGATTCTAGTAGCGCAAGCAACGAAGTTATTAATTTAGATTCTCGGTCAAGTATTTCTACTATTAGTCTTTCTGGTGGAGGAAGTGATATTTATTTTAATCGTATTTACGGTAAGCCAAATAAAACAGGTACCCTTACTATATCAGTAGGCTCTTTTACTAAAAATGTTTATATTGGTTCTTTAGGTAATATTAGTTTAGATTAAATGTTGAATAAAAATCAAAATCAAAAAGGTTTTATGATGGTGGAATTAATTGTAATTTCTGCTGTTTTGATGATTATTGTTATTGCAGCGTCTTATGTTGCAAAAAAATCTATAGAAGTTTCAAGCAGAACTTTGCATACGGTCGAAGCTAGTTTCTTGTTAGAAGAAGGTGCCGAAGTAATGCGTATTTTGCGTGATACAAATTTTGATAATACTGATCCAGCTATAGAAGGAACAAGCAATCAATACTTAACCTTAGTTAGTGGAACTTGGTCTTTAGTGGATGCTCCTCAGACAAACGGCATATTTACTCGTATTATTAACATTAATCCTGTGTATCGCGATAGTACTACCGCTGATATTGTTACTTCTGGTGGGACTTTAGATACAGGTACTAGTAAAATCACAATTACTGTTTCTTGGACAGAAGGCACAGAAACTTTAAGTAAAACTTTATCATTTTATTTGAGTGATTTATTTTAAATATGAATAAATTTAAAAATCAAAAATTAAATAAAGGATTTTCTTTAATTGAAATGGTTTTTTATATTTCTATATTTATTGTTTTATCTTTAGTGACTATTGATGCTATTATAGCTTTAACTAAATCTTTTAAAACTACTAAAGTAAATATTGAGCTTGCTCAAGCGGGAACTATAATAGAGAAAATCAGTCGTGAAATTAAGCAAGCCGAAAGTGTAACCGTATCTTCATCTACTGATATAACTATTAATACTTTTGACGAAAACGGAAATGATAAAGTTATTAGGTATTTATTATCAGGTACCAATCTAGAAGTTTATGAGAATGGTTCAGGAAGTTCATCAGGAAATTTAAATCCATCTAATATTAAAATATCTAGTTTGTCTTTTACTGATTTAAATACTACTTTATCAAATGCAGTTAGAATTTATATGCGTTTAGGTTCAAATCATTATAATTCTACGAAAGAAGTTGAATATTATAATACAGTCGTTTTACGAGGAGGTTACTAATATGAATAAATATTTTTTACAACTTAAAAAGTTAAATTATCAAAAAGGTCAAGCTTTGCTGATTTCTTTAGTATTTTTTACTTCTATATCTTTAGCTATTACTACAGGACTTGTAGTTCCTACTGTTAACGAACTTAAAGTTTCAAATACTAATCTCAAATCCAAACAATCCTATTTACTTGCTGAATCTGGACTTGAAGATGCCTATCTTAGAATTAAAAGAGGGGATACTATAGATCCAAATGAAACTATAATTTTGGGAGGGAATAGAGCTGACACAACAATATCTTCTCCTAGTGCTGATGAAAAAGTTATTGAAGCTGTTGGAGATGTGTCAAATCATGACCGAACTTTAGCCATGACTTTAAGTACTGATACTGGAATTTCTTTTAATTACGGAGTGCAGGTTGGAGCAGGAGGGCTTCATTTAGATTCAGGTCAAGTTAACGGTAACGTTTATGCTAATGGTCCTATTACTGGAACTTCTTCTGGCTCCAATAGAATTTCTGGAACTGCGATATCAGCCAATAGTCCGAGCTCTACTACTAATCAATCTAATGGAACAGGTAATCCAACTCATAATGTAAATTTTGGTAATAATAATTCTACTCAAGATATAGCTCAAAGTTTTCGTTTAACGGAAGAGTTGCCCTTAAATAAGGTACAACTTTATTTAAGCAGAACTTTAGGCACAGCTCCTGCTGACGCTACAGTAACTATACGTAATGATAGTTCTGGTTCTCCTGGTAGTACTATCTATGCTACAGGAACTTTGTCAGCTTCTACTGTAACTACAACTCCTAATTGGATTGATGTCTCTTTTACTTCTAACCCAACTTTAGATATTAATACTACTTATTGGGTGGTTGTAGATGCTAGTACTAATGCTAGTAGATATTATACTATTGGAGGAAATCTGGATGGTTATGCTAGCGGTGTTTCTAAAATAGGTAGAGTTGGAACTTCTTGGTCTTCTAATGCTCAAGCTAATTTAGATTATTTTTTTAAAATTTATTTAGGAGGGCTTTACGGATCTATTATAGGGGCTGGGCAATACACTCAGTTGCCTATAGGTACTACTTCAGGTACAGCTCAGGCTCATACTGTGAATTACGTGCATGCGAGCGGTAATATTTATTGTCAAAGTGGAACAGGCAACAATAAAGCTTGCATTAATCAAGCAGATCCTGTTTATATAGCTTTTCCTATTTCTGAAGCTAATATTGAAGCTTGGAAAGCTGAAGCCGAAGCAGGGGGAGTTTTAACTGGAAATTATACTGTAGGTTGGGCTGGAGCAACTTTAGGTCCTAAAAAAATTGTGGGAAATCTAACTGTTTCTGGTGGAGGAATTTTGACTGTATCTGGTAATCTTTGGGTTACTGGTAATATTGATCTCTCTGGTGGAGGTACTATACGTCTTGCCTCTTCTTATGGTACTGATGATGGAGTTATTGTTAATGATGGAACTGTTAGTATTTCAGGCGGAGGAAGTGCAACAGGCTCAGGTACGTCAGGAAGTTATCTTATGATTTTGACCACTAATACTTCTACTACGGCTGCGGCCTCTATTTCCGGAGGAGCAGGAGCGGTTATTCTTTATGCTCCCTATGGAACCCTAACAGTTTCCGGAGGAGCAGCATTACGTGAAGCGGTTGCATACAGGATGACGATTGGAGGAGGCTCAAGTATTACTTACGAAGCTGGTCTAACTAATAATAATTTCTCTAGTGGTCCTTCGGGAACTTGGAATGTGAATTCGTGGCGAGAGGATCAATAAGTTATGATATAATTGAGAAATGAATAAAAAGATAATCATAGCTAATTGGAAAATGAATCCGATAGCTTCCAAAGAAGCAAATACTTTACTTAAAAATATTTTAAAAGATTTAAAAAATATTAAAAATACTGATGTTGTTTTTTGTCCGCCTTTTATTTACTTAGAAAGTTTAAAGAAAATTGTTAAAAAGTATTCTCTAGGGTCTCAAGATTTATTTTTTGAAGATATTGGTGCTTATACTGGGGAAGTGTCTTATAAAATGTTAGAAAATTTAGGAGTTAAGTATTCAATAATCGGGCACTCAGAACGACGAGCCCTAGGTGAAGATAATATTTTCATTAACAAAAAATTAAAAGCTTTGAGTAAAAGTAGTATTATCCCTATACTTTGCATAGGCGAGAAAGAGCGAGATATTAA
>JAGOSX010000001.1:105540-110238 GCA_018062065.1 Minisyncoccota bacterium
TATGCAAAGTATAAAGAAATTAAAAAATTTAAAAAATAAAAAGGTTATCGTTCGAGCAGATTTTAACGTTCCTATTTTAGACGGACGAGTAGTAGATAATTTTCGTATTAAAAAAGGTATTCCTACTATTAAATATCTCGTAGATAAAGGAGCAAAAGTTTTAGTTATAACTCATTTAGGTAAAGACGGAAATTCTTCACTTGATCCTGTGATCTCTGAATTCTTTAAATTATCAAAGATTAAAAAAGATAGAGTGGTCTTCGCGCCGAACGTGCGTGCATTTTTAGGTGAAGAAAAGAATGAGACTGACCTAGCAAAAGACTTAGCGAGTCTCGGCGACTACTATGTGAATGATGCTTTTTCTGTTTCGCATCGTGCGCATACTTCCGTAGTTGGAATTCCTAAATATTTACCTTCTTATATGGGACTGCAACTTGAAGAAGAGATCAAGCATTTATCCTTAGTATTAAATAATAAAAAGCATCCGTTTTTATTTATTCTCGGTGGAGCGAAATTCTCTACGAAGATGCCACTCATTAAAAAGTATCTAAAAGATGCGGACTTTGTAGTTATCTCCGGGGCTTTACTTAATAATTTTCTAAAAGCAAAAGGTTACGAAGTAGGCAAATCTCTAATAGATAGTGAAGATTACGGAGTTGCTAAATTATTAAAAGATAAAAAGATAATTTTAGCGACTGACGTCATCGTTTCTCGAGGTAAAGAATTAGTGAATGTGAAAGTAGAAGAAGTTAAAAAGGACGACGTGATTATTGATATTGGACGAGAATCTATAAAAACTTTAGAGAGCTATATCGATAAATCTAAAATCATCCTTTGGAATGGACCTTTAGGGCTTTATGAACGCGGAGGAGATAAGGCTTCAAAGAGTATTTTGAAAAGCATAGCTAAATCTAAAGCTATAAGTATTATCGGTGGAGGAGATACTGCCGCTCTTGTGAATTCTCTAAAAATGGAAGATAAATTCACTTTCGTCTCTACCGGCGGCGGCGCAACTCTAGATTTCCTAGTTAAAGGCACTTTACCAGGTATCAAAGCTTTGGAATAACTTGCTTTTTCTATAAATTGTGATATAATAAAAATATTGATACGGAAACCATTAGATCCCGTTTAAATCAATTTTTTTTGTTCTTTAATTTTTAAATATTATATTAAAATGGGAAAGAAAGTTCTCGCAGAAGACTCGGCTAAATTAGCTGGACTTCAAATTGATTTACTCCAAAAAATGAGAAATGGAAATTTATCCATGGACCACTTAGAGTATTTTTTAAACTTAAACTTTTCTCAAAGAGAGGAGTTGTTAGGCAGAAAACCAGAAAAAGAAGTTTACTTAAAACTTCTTTCAGGTGCTGAAACTTTATTTTTAGACGAGTGCGACGGTCAAAGTACTATCGCTGATTCTAAAAAAAACTTTTATTCAATTGACTCGGATTTTAAAAATTACAGAGCAAATGAAAAAGGAATAGCAACTCCAAAAACTCTAGTAGAAGTTCACGAGTTTGTAAAAAATGGAAAATTCGCTCAAATTTTTGGTTCTCTAAATTCAGACTTGGATAAATTGTGTTTAACACAAGATCAAATCTTGAATTTTATCAAGAATCATAAAAATTGGCTGAGAAAAGATGGCTACGGAACTTTCTTTCTTTTTAAATCAGGTGAGAAATTTTTCGTTGCTTTTGTGCGCGTGGATTCTCTGGGGCTCAGCGTCTGCGTCGACCGCTTCGACCGTGACTCTGTCTGGGATGCCGAGCGTCAGAGTCGTTTTGTGACCCCGCAACTTGAAAAATTAGAGTCTTAATTTCTGACTCTTAAAAACTTAAGACCTTTGAATCTTTGCAGATTTGAAGGTTTTTTTATAGAATAAATAAACAATTAGGAAATGCTCTTGGTTACGACTTGGAGCCATGATTGATTTAAAAAATGTTTGAGAATTTTGTGAGTTAAGATTTGCAAAAGGGTAAATACTTTTTAAAAACAAAAAATATAAAAGTTGGTGCAGTATTCTTGCGGGCTTATATGCCACAAATAAAATACAATTTATTTACTAGAAATTCTAATAGTAAATCTATGGTGCTATCGATGGAATACTGCACAATTTTCGTTGCTAATGTGAACGTGGATTCTCTGGGGCTCAACGTCAACGTCAACCACTTCGACAATGACAATGTCTGGAATGCCGAGAATCAGAATCGTTTTGTAACCCCGCAACTTATTTATTTCTCCTCTATTTTAGAGGAGTTTTAGTTTCTAATCCTTTTCTCCAACCACCAAGCATTTTACCTATCTCATTTAAATCTTCAGATAGTTTTAGATATTTTTCATTAGGAATACATTTATTCTCCCAAGCTATTTGTAAGAAGAATTTAACACCATCTAATTTTGAAATAGCTATCGTGAGTTTGATTATCTTTTGACTTGGAGCTAAATAAATAGAGATAAATATATTTTCTAATAAAGAAAGAAAATAATCCTCTATTTTTCCTCCTAAGGTATATCTATGAGCTTTAGGGAAATCATTAAAAATTTTAAACCAAAAAGAGTATGCGATTTTGCATTTTAAAAGTGCTGAAGGCACTGCGGGGGGGGGGTATAACAACATGAAGATTTTTATTCACACCTACAATAATATCATAACCATAGAAAACCTGCTTTCAGCTTGGACGGAATTTTCTCGTGATAAAAAGAAGAAGCCTGACGTTGTAGAATTCTCTTTAACCCTTATGGATAATATATTTTCACTGTTTAATGATTTAAGAAATAGAGAATACAAGCATAGTGGATATAAGGCGTTCAAAATTAACGATCCAAAACCAAGAGATATCCATAAAGCCCTTGTCCGAGATAGAATATTACATCATCTCATATATAAAGCTCTGTATGAGTATTTCGATAAAAAATTCATATATGATTCGTATTCTTGTAGATTAAATAAAGGAACACATAAAGCAATATATAGATTTGAAAGTTTCGGAAGAAAAGAAAGTAAGAACAATACTAAAACAGTATATATCTTGAAATGTGATATCAAGAAATTCTTTGTAAATATAGATCGCAGAATATTAAAAGAAATATTATCTAAGTATATACAAGATAGAGATATATTAAATTTACTAAGTAATATAATAGATAGCTTTCCAAAAGGGTTACCCTTGGGGAATTTAACTTCGCAACTTTTAGTAAATATCTATATGAATGAATTTGATCAATATATGAAGCATAAATTAAAAATTAAATACTATATTCGTTATGCTGATGATTTTGTGATTTTCTCGAGAGATAGAAATTATTTAGAAAGTATTTTGATAAATATACAAGATTTTTTGAAAGTTAATTTAAAACTACAACTTCATTCAGATAAAGTATTTATTAAGACTTTAAATTCCGGAGTAGATTTCTTGGGTTTTGTGCATTTTCCCAATCATAGAGTATTACGAACTTCTACCAAGCGACGCATGTTTCGGAATTTGAGGGGAAATGATTATAAAGAAGAGAGTGTTAATAGTTATTTGGGGATGCTTTCTCATGGGGATGGGTTCAAATTGAAGAAAAAAATTTTAGAAAATTGTGGTATGGTATAAGTTTCAATATGAAAAAGGGCTTCACTTTATGTGACACCCTTTTTATATTATTTTAATGCATTGATTATTTTATTTTTGTTTTCTTCGAAGGCGTTGATGTCTCCTGGTATATCAGCCCAGAGCCAGATATGCGCATGCGGAACTTCTTCTCCGTAGATTTGACTGCGTACTATGTCCGCTCCGAAACCTTTCTTGATAGCAAGAGCAAGCTTGCGAGTGATTTCAAAATATTCTCCTATATTAGGGGACGCCTGCCTGCCGGCAGGCAGGTCCCAAACGTATCGGTAATGCTCTTTCGGTATTACTTGGACGTGACCTGGAGCGAGCGGATGAATATCTAGGAATGCTAAAAATTTATCATCTTCATAGACTTTATGACTTGGTATAGCTCCAGCGACAATTTTGCAAAAGATGCAATTTTTATCCATCCCGTAGTGAATTTTCAAATTGTTTCTAAAACTTTATTTGAAAATGTAATTAAAATTAATAATAAAACTAAACTTGTATTTTATTCGAACCTATTATCCCAATAATGATTTGAAAATCTACTACGGGATCCATAAGTAAATTATAGCATTATATGTTAAAATTGCATTTGTATATATGCACAGCGACTTTTTAAATCAAATACTAGAAAAAAGAGGTTTTACTGATGAAGAAGAAATAGCTAAATTCTTAAATCCAAATTATGAAACTGATATGTTTGATCCTTTTTTGATGCGAGATATGGATAAATCTGTATCAAGAATAAGAGAAGCTATAAAACAAAATCAAAAAATAGTTATCTATGCGGATTATGATTGCGACGGTATTCCAGGCGCGGTGATATTAGCTCAGCTTTTCAAGAAAATCAAATATGAGAATTTTGAAGTTTATATTCCCGAGCGGAATTCTGAAGGCTACGGACTTAACTTTGAAGCTATAGAAGATTTTCGAATTAGGGGAGTGAATTTAATTATTACGATAGACTTAGGTATTACCGCTATAGAAGAAGTAACTCTCGCGAATTCGTACGGCATAGAAGTCATAATCACAGACCATCACTTGCCTCGTACAACTTTAGGGGAGAAGGGCATAGAGTCTTTAGATTTACCGAAAGCTT
>JAGOSX010000006.1:0-11564 GCA_018062065.1 Minisyncoccota bacterium
CTAATACTTTTACCTTTATCGTGTAAAACTTCAATTTTAATTCTTTCTTCGTAAGTTAATTGTTTAAATTTTCTTTTCATATACTCAATTATATTATTGAGTGTCCTAATTCAAAGGTTAACTGAGGGAGATGGTTTCTTTTAAAGATTTTTATTTAAAAAAAGATTCTATTTCTGAATCTCAAATTAATGAATTTTTAAATTTAATAAGAACTGATTATCCAGTATTTTTAGAAAAAGAATTTAATTTCAAATTATCAAACTTGTCTATTGAGGAACAATTTTATTTTTTGGAATACATGCAAAAACAAACAAATGAATCTGTAAAATCTTTAAAAAAATTAACTAAAAAATATGGAAGAAATAGTATTAAAACATTTTTGTCTATTGAGCATGGAGGTAAAGAGATGGGTGATAAAATCCTATCTTTAGGAGAAAAATTACCAAAAGAATCTGCAAAAATATTATTTCAAACTTATTCTGATATGATAGATGCTACAGAAGAAGTTTCTGAACTTTTGCAAAATAATTTAAAAGAAAAAGCTACTCCAGAACTTGTTAATCATACTAAAGAATCTTTACTTTTAGGCGGAAAAGATTTACTTGAAAAATATGCTAAAAAAATAAATCTTTGTGAAGGTAAAGACTGTGAGTCTGTAGGAGAGGAATTACGTGAAAGACTTTCTCTTGCAAAGAAATCTGTTTTTGCTTTTTCTTATGCTTGTAAAACTTTAGTTGAACGAGGTGATTTTAATTTTGAAGATTTTGAAAAAGCAAAATTAGTATATGAGAAAAGTCCGCTTGCAGAAGATATAAAAAATCAAATTATAGATATGCATAAAATAAATACTGAGCAATATCCTCCAAAACTTCGCGAGCTTTGGAGAGGAACTTTGAAAAACGGGTTAGAAAAACCTAACTCTAAACAATTAGTAGTTTCAGTATCTTTTGAAGAGAATATAGTTTCTGCTATGAGAGTTATTGAGCAGGAAGATGGATCTTATTATGGAGCATCTTTTAATGTAAATCCTACCGTTCAAGGTTCAAAAGTTGGTAGTGAATTATTAAAGAAAGTTCTCTATGATTTAGCGAAAGACAAACCTTTTGTTGCGGATTGTTATTCTAAAAACCCAATGCTCGATACGTATTTAAATAAATTTGGATTTAAAATAACTAAAGAAATAGAAAATTATGAAAATTCCGGAGAATTAGTTTATCAAATTACTCTATTTCCAGAGAATTAATATCTTTAGCTAAAAACCAAAGAGAATCAAAAAGACTTTCCATCGCCTTATAAATATCTGGGTCTTCGATAATGATTCCTATTTTTTTATCTTCTTTTAACGTAAGAATAGTTAATTTATTTTCATACATTTGAAAAGAAGTTGGAACAGGAAAATTTTTAGGCAAGAACTTGAATTCAGTTAATTCGCTACCTTTCTTAGCATATTCTCTGTTCTCAGGGTTATCTGATAAGAGCATTTTTTTAGATATGCCAAGTTTTACTCTTTTGTTTAAATAATTAAGAGTTTCATCTTTGAATTCATTTAAAGCAGCGCTTATATCTATAATTTGTTTGATTTCTTTTTCTTCTTTAGGAAAATCTCCTGTAATATTTAAAATCCCATCTTCTCCTTCGAAGAATCTTATATTTGGCTTACCAGAAAGTAAATTATATTTTGAAGTTAGATTTCCTAAACCAAGGGAAACCATATTTTTTGCAAGTTCTAGGTTTTTCTTATCTCTATCCATTTTATCTAATAATATAGAAGGGTGAGCAGGGTAGAATACAGCAACGGTACCAGTACCACCTTTTTTCTCTACTAGACCCATATTTTCTAATTGCTCTAAGACTTTATAAGTCAAACCTCTTTTAATTCCAGTCCAATTTGCTAGCATAGAAGCCTTTTGAGGGCCTTTTTCTAGTAAAGCCTCATAAGTAACAGCTTGCTCTTCAGAAAGACCCGCTTGTTTTAGAATATTCTCTTCATTTAGTGAATTCATAATATAATTATATATTATTTGTTTTTGTTATGCAAATATGACAATGTTAATAACTTTTAAACCCTTATAAATTAAGCTTTTTATTACCATTTACAATAAAGTTGTTATGTCTTATTGACATAAACTAAATATTGTGCTATACTATACCCAGATGATAAGAAATTATCAATGTTCGTTTAAAGGAGATACCAACAGATTGATGCCCACCTCTGAACCGGAGATTACATCAAAGGGAAGGCACCTAGGCCTGTAAGCTAGGAAAGAGGAGAGAGTGAGCTGAGAGACAATCTTTTGAAATCTGTTTGCACCGTAAACTGTGATTAATATAGAAAGTAAGCCGCAAACCCAAATCTATATAACACATATAAGTTTACAACCGTGTCTTGAACAAAATCGTTCGAGAAGACATAGGCAGGATAGAAGAGCTTAACCCACTTTTGTATCCTGAAATGTCTTAAGGGGAGAGAACCAGTAAGACAATGACATAAATTAAATAATTCTTTTTACAAACTGAGGAGATTTGTGAAAAGAAGTATGAGGGATGAAAATATTAAGGCACATAATATACATATTTTACCCTCATGCTCCTTTTCGCGAAGGAATCTTTCATAACGTATATCTTAACTAAAGTAAGGATAGAGATTATGAAAGGAGTTGAAGTGATTTAAATAATTGACTTCAAGCGCAAAGGTGAACTTTGAAAATTTAAGATTCAAGATATAAAGATCGGAGAGAGATTTGTATTTTGATATTACTCATCAAGAGATTGGTGGGGTGATAAAAAGTCTTCTCAATGACATAAAACTTGAGCGCCCTTATCCAAAGAGCGAGATTCGGACGGAAAATTTTCAATCTCAAAAAAACGGCCTAGGAGGGCTATCGAGATGAAAAACATTATTCAAGAAACTCTCACCGCGTTGCGAACGGTAGGGTATGTGGCAAACGACAAACTCGCCACACAAATCGCTCTCCTCCTTGCGAGCAACGGGGGAAGTGTGAAAGCAATGTTGCTCGACGGCCCTCCTGGGGCCGGCAAAACACACCTCGCCAAGTGTGTCGCCCGGATGATGGGGGTGGACTACATCTACACCCAAGCTCATCCGGGCTCGGTACCAGAGGATTTTCTGTACGATGCCAACATCGTGCAGATCCTGCGTGGTGCCGCGGGAGACCGGCAGGCCGTGAAGTCGGCCGAGGATGTGGTGGAGCTCGGTTTTCTCCCCATTATTTTCCGTGCATCACAGCACGGACCGGTGGTGGCTTTCGTCGATGAACTCGACAAAGCAAATCCTAAAACCGATTCCCTCTTCTTGTCTGCCCTTCAAGAGGGGGAAGTAATTGTAAGGGGTATTGGCAAGATTCGCGCAAATCTTTCTAACTTGGTATTGTTTTTTACCAAGAACGATGAGCGGCAGATTTCTGAGCCGCTCATGCGCAGATGCAGAAGGGAATACCTTGGGTTCCCTTCGGCCGACCTCGAAATGGCCATTCTTACCGGCAAGGTGAAGGGTGGCAAAATCGAAAACGCTCTACAAATTCCAGTAGAGCCGGTTGGCGCTATTCCTGAGGCAGTGGCAAAAGTGCTCATCACGGTTGCCAACCAGCTCCGTGCAAAGCAGGAAGACCTGATAAAGGCCCCTGCAACACAAGAACTGGAAATGGCGGGCCATGATGTGGTTCGCTTGGCACGGTGGGGAGTACTTGGAATGGCTGGCGAAGTTGCCTTCGGGTGGCTCGCCGGTTTCCAAGAAGATCGCCAGATTTTGGGTCAGATTATGTCTACCCAGAAGCTTGGCGAGCTTCTCACCACCGCAATTAAGTCATCTGCAATGGAGATTTCCCAAAAGGATATCGCCAAAGCGGATGGCGAGTTCGTTAAATTTGGCCAGTAGGAATACTGGTCTCGGTGTTACAGTTGTTTGTTGCTGTACCGCTTAAACTGAAAAACAAACAAACCTCTCCTACCGAGGGTATACGAACAGGCTCGGTGTGGAGTAGGACACCGGGTGCAAATTAAAAAGAATGAACAAAAAAAATATGGTCGTGGTGGCATCGCTACCCGCGGTGCAACGCGACCTTTTTTTGACCCGGTGCATCCGCCGGGAGTCGGACCAACCCGAGAGCGTGCAAACGCAACGGATAGAGTGGTTTGATATGATTGTAGAGTTCGCCACCGACTCTGCGATCACCGAAGCATCGGTGGCAGTAGATCAAGAAATTTCCATTGCGCAGTTTTCTATGCGCATGGAGAGTTTGCTTGATTGCGGTACCAAGACCGAAGGTGCCGCAGAATGGGTGTTGAAGTTTTCAGCACCCATTTCAAACTATGGGTCCACAGATGAGGTGAGGCGCCTCCTGTGCGACAAGATCGCCTCTCTGAATCCCGACGGCGAAACAGTCGGGGTTCTCAAAATAAAGCGTCGCTCGGTGAATTCCGGCCACGCAAAAATCCGCATTAGCCCTGCGGAGGATTTGTTTCAGTTGGTGTGTCGCCACATCACCGCACAGGGGCTCAAGTCTGTGTGGAAATCTGTGCTGTGGAGACTTTCTCCTCAGCGTGGAGAGGCAGAGGACGGATTTGCCCGGCTGGAACGCTGGGCGACCAAGGTTCATTCCTATGACACTTCGCACGTGTCGTGGGAAATTTTTCCAACCGGGGTTCGGTTGGGTTGGATCTTGGGATCCGAGGATCCTTGGCAGTTAAAAGCTGTCCAAGACAACCTTGGATCGTCCAACAGAGAAAGTGGCACAGGGCATGCCGCTTTAGCAGAAAAAATTTCGGGTCGCTCAACCCGGCTGGTGAAATCAAAGGAGGAGAAATTATTGCTCCTTTTTTAATTTTTCAGTTCCCCCTGTCGGGATGTGCGAATGCTTGATGTTGGCAGGGACATTAAGTACAAGGGTTAGGGTTTAACTTACTTAGGCAATCCCGTAAGATTGCCTTTCTTGTTGAGTTTTTATCGTTTGATAAAGATTCATAGGGAAAAGCTGAACACCCGAAACAAAAAAGTAAGAGTAACAAAAAATGGAGAAAAAAATGGCAAAGCAAGAAATCTCCCAGCACGACTGGGAAAATTTTAACGCGGAGGCATTGTTTCCTCCGCCAATGTTACACACAAACCATCTTACTAAGGTGGACAAGAAGGAAATGACAAAAGTTGATCCTTCGGATGATGGTGAGATTTCGGGAGACTCAAATCCCGAGGAGCTCGGAGACACTTATTCCGATGCCCCCATCGACAAAAATCATGTCGATGAAATGTTTGAGATGGAAGGATCTGTTGATTCTGATTCTGCCGACAATCGCGAGGTCAAAGCAGACAACGAAATCGATAAGCGAACTGAAGAGTTAGAGCAATCTAATGAACAGGACGCAAAAAATTCTTCCACAGGTGACGAGCAAAAACCTGAAGAAAAAAATGCTCAACCATCCGATTCGAACGAAGAGGAATCTGAGTCAGCTGAAAAAGAGGGTGCGGAAAATCCTGTTCAAAAAGAATCCGAAGGGGTTGAGGAGGTTGTGGAAGCAACTGACAAAACCTCAGAAGATGTTCATGGTGGTGACGAATCTACCAAGGATATCGAGGATTCTCCGAACGCTGCTGATGATGGACAAAACCCTGAAAATCAAGGGGCAGAGTCTGGAGAAGGTGGTGAGGATGGTGAAGGCGATGAAGGGTCTGGAGGAGGTGGAAAAACAGAAGAAGAATCTGAACCTTCTGAAGAAAAAGGTGAAGGTGAATTTTCTGGAAATCCGCTTTCAACCGATGATGCCGAAGAGTGGGAAGCAAAAGCCGACCACTCTGCGAATGCGCTGAAATTGATTGATGATCTCGATCAAATTGAAGCAAAAGTTCGCAATGAAAAAGGTCATCGCACCGGACTTCCTACCTACAACTTTAATCGGGAAGCATCCCCGATAGAGTTGGAAATCGCCTTTAAAAAGGCTAGTGAACTCCTCAAAAAGTTTGCTGCCGAAGAAGAAATCACCAAGCGCAAAGATGGAAGCGCTCGGTGGGATGCTGAAAAACTGGTGCATTCGATGATCACCTATCGGCACCAGCAAATTCCATCAAACAAGTACGAACACCCGAAGGAAGCAGATATTTGCATCCTTCTAGACATTTCAGGTTCTTGTGCACAGCAAGCCGAGATGTTTATGGCAATCGCTGCCGGCAGTATTGGTAGTGGTGTCAGGGTGTTTGTCGGATACAACGGTTCTTGCCGTGCATGTGCGATGGATCAGCCTAAACGGCCGATTCGCAGTTATGCGCAAGCAAAGCCGTGGGTCCAAGGTGAGGTTTCCCGGGTCGCCGGCTGGGATAATCAAAAAAAAATCGGCCAATGGAACTTTGAACAGTTTCTCGAAGAAGCACAGCCAAAAACTGTGATTGTGTTCGGGGATTGGGATGGAGTGGATCAGTATTCACATGCTATCCAGCAATCAAGGTTCAAAAAAATAAAATTCTTTTGGTTTGCCAACGAAGGGTTTGGTCGTAGAGATGGAAACACTGAAGACCAGATACCCGAAGGGTTTACCAAAAAGAACTATATTCCTGGAATATTTTCTCCACGCGATTTTGTGAAAGCATTGCGCGTGTTGAAATGATTCCTGATCTCTTGTTGCATTAACGGCTGATGCAACGATACAGAGAAAACCAAGCCGAAAAAAGTAGGGAAAAATGGATAGAGGTCCGCCCAACTAAAATTTTTGCCTTGACCGTGGCATTTGTTTTGCGAAAGCTAAAACCTAATTACGGTAGTCGCGACCAAGTCAATGGTCTCGCAAGTCCTTCTTAAAAGGGTTGATTGGTCACAACATTTGCGGAATGAGTGATCATGAAAACTTGAATAGAGACAGGAATGTGCTTTCTGTAAAGAAGCATGTGTTGTTTGAATCACGTGGCGGGGTATGTGCTGAGCGTGCTTGCGCTCCCGTCTTGGATTCATAAATACAACTAGCAGGTAGCTGGACCTTCGTGGCAAGTTGTGATCCAGTATCTCTTACTTATGCAAGGCCATGCCTGCACGCAAAGTAAGCGAAAAACAAAACGATAGTCTAAGGAAAGTTTTATTACTGAAATTATTGTAGCCCGTTGGTAAGACGAAAATTAAGATCGAGAGGTCTTGTTTTGCTTATCAAAAACTACCAAGGTCTTAGGTAAAAGTTAAGACAAATGATTGAAATGAAAGTAGCTCATCCGCTTGGGCGAAATCAGATCAGTCTCTACGCTGTATCGTAGTCACATAAAACGCTGTGGATACAGACACGGCAATGAAGGAGGAAAACATGAAAGCGCAAAAGTTCCCTGTGCGTTTGCACAACAAACAAGATGCGATCGTGGCTATCCAACTTCCAAAACCCATGGGCGGTTCTGCAAGACTATTCCTTCGCGAAATTGCCAAAAATCAGTTGGGTCATTTATATCATCAGCCTGTTGAAACAGGAATCTCCGGAAGAGATAATTCTGGAAATGAGATTCCTATTAATTCGGTGGGACGGTGGTTATTTGGCACTCCTGGTTATATGGGGCATGGGAGGGTTCGTTTTTTGGATGATAAAGGGCAAGAAATTGCTTTTCTTTTTCCAAAAGATAGCCCGATCGTGGTTCATCAACTTATTTTAGAGATCAAAAAAACGGTCGAAAAAATTTGTTGATGAAAAGACCATATACCATAAGGGTGTGGTGTATGGTAGAGGTTAAATTTATTTTTATCCCCGAGTTAGCAATAGCTCGGGGGCTTTATTGAGATATTAAATTAAAATAGAAATTAATTTGATATTTCATTGGGAATTGTGCGCCAAGAATTGCACGTTTTTGTTCATTAAAAATATAAAATCATGGAATTTAAAATCTATGATATGGATGATAATATCCTATTAAGTCCTCGAGTTTATGAATCTTGGTCTTCGTACTGTCCAGTTGCAGTAGCGGAAATTATAAAAGAGGCAAATGAAAAGAATATCTTCCTTAAAAAAGAAGATTTTTCTTTTGAACAATTCAAAGTTTATGAAAATGGAATTGGAGAGATTTTTGTTGAGATTAAAAAACTTAATAAAACAATCTCAATGAAAGTTCCAAAAAATGAATATTCTTTGAAGAAATAAGATTAAAGTCTTCCTTCTACAAAGGAAGACCTTCTTATTCAGATTTTCAATTTTTTTATTGGAAGTTTGATAGGGGAAAATTTTTTTAAAAAACGCAGAAGGGGTAGGGCGTTACTCGATCCAGATTTTTTAATCAAAATTTTTTTACGAAATGAGTAAAAAATATTTTGGATTCGCAATCGCGGATAGCATGTTCCCTGGAGACTGTGAGGTTTCCAGGAAATCACTATCTGTAGCTGAGGTGAAAGAATTATTAGCAAAGGGAGTAATCTCTTGTTGTAATTCTTCGCATCAAGCTACGATAGTAGCTGCTGAAAAAAGATTTGGATTAACTTTGGAAGTTCCTGAAAAGGCTCCACAAGTTAGTCTCGAATCTGGAGATGCGGTCATCGTGATGTCTGTAAGGGGCTTAGCTCGCTTACAGGAAAACCGTCACGAATATACTGATGAGGAGATTGCTTCGGCAACCTTTGCATTCGGTATGTGGACCGTATCCTAAGAGATAGCGAATTGAGGGAGCAGTCATGCGTTATACCTCAAATTGAAAGTAAACTTTTATTAATTTTAGTTTACAAAGATGCAAAAAAATTAAATAAGGGGTTATGGGTTAAAAACATAAATGCCCGATTTCGTAAGAAATCGGGCACCTTATTCAAATCATAATTAATTAAATTGTGGTTTGATAGGGAAATACTTGACTTTTAGGTTATATTATGATATAATATAAATATATTAAGTTCTTTAAAATGTTTAATATTTTGTAGGGAGAAATTTGGAATTAAAGCTTTAATTTTAAATTTCTCCCTATGAAATAGGGTAAAAATAAACCAAAGCTTTTTTGTTTTTTTAAAACAAAATTTACCGTTAACATTGTTAACTGTTAAATATTTGAAAAATGAAAATGCAAAAAAAGGATTTTAGAAGGAAAATTTCTTACAAGGCTCAAGATTTACTTTGTGGCTCCCAAAAGGAGTCCTTGTATTCTCTTGTTATCCTGGTTAAGGGGTTTATTGAGGATCCCAATCCTCGAGAAAAACTAAAGTCCTTAGAAGCTTTGGCAGGATTTATAAATGAAGCTATGAGAAAACTATCTCTAGACTCTCAGGACGCCCTAATCGGTGAACTTGAGAACGTATTCTTCATTGAATACAGAGGTAAGGTTTTCAACTTGTCGCTCGACTTGCTCTCCGGAGCGGTTGTGAAACAAGTATAGCAATTTATAAATCTGTCGTCCGTCCTTGACGACTGTAATAGGTGATTAAGCACCAAAGGAAAGTGAGAGGAAATTCTCTTAGGTTGATAACCTTGAGGTTGGGTAACCTCATCGTAGAAATACGGTAATAATCAAATATCAAAAAAGCTGGTCCCTTTAAAGGATCAGCTTTCTTATTCAATTCATATTTATTAAGTTATTAAATTGTGAATTGATAGGAAAGCTGAAAACTATATAGAGTAAGCAAAAATCAAAAAAAGTCCTCCGATGTCGTAAGGGGGCAGGAAAAATGAAAAAACATTTTAATCCAGAAGAAACAACTTTATTTCAAAGCTGTGGGTATGACTTAGTAAAAACCTTCGAAACCGTAGATGATTACTACACGCTTAAAAAGCTTGTAAAGAGTGAAATTCTCGAAAAAAAATTGAAAATAACCGCAAAAGAAGCCATCGAGCACATCCGCTATGGTATTCCCGATTGCGAATTTGCAATTTTCACAATTAAGAAGGATTTAACAGACATAGATTCTCTTGTATTTTCAAAAAATCAAGTGAAGGAAGTTTATGACGATTTATTAAAACATCGACTTAAAAATCACTATACAAGGCCAATATACCTCGAACAACCGATGGACGCGCTAATGAGCGTGTTCTGGTATTTAGAACACGATTATAGTAGATCTTTGAGCTTTGTAGCAAAATTTATTAATCGTGTTAATGCCAAAGCAAGCATTAACAAAAAGGTTGACAGAATTGACAGTATTCTTGTTTATCCTAACCACTGCGATAGTGGTAGTGTGGGCAACAAGACTATTTGCCAAATGTTAAAAGCAAATCTTACATTAGAAGACCTGTCATTTGAATAACCACCACCTTGCATGGAGGTGGAAGAGCACACAGCGGGAACCATGCACCCGCTAAAAGCAAAGACTTGCTTTGGTTAAGCAAGTCTTAATATCAAAAAGAAAGGGGCGATAGTATCACAACCTTTCTTTTCTTATTCAGTCTTTAAGTAAAAGTATTTGAAGATTGATAGGGAAATGCATAGTAGATTGTTTTTAAGGTTCAAAGATTTTTTCAACACTTAAAACTATTATTATGCAAATTACTAAAGAAGCATTTGAAAGAAAAATTTCTAAAAAGGTTTGTAAGGTTTTATGCGGTCCTAAGGGATACGATTCAACCATTTTACTACTTTTAGTTAGAGATTTTTTAGAGAATCAAGACTCTCGGAAGTTAAATGCTTTAAAATCTTTAGAAAAATTTTTAAATTCAAGAATTAAAGTTTTGTCTGAAACAGACAGAGAGTTCGTCGCAAGCGAACTTGAATCTGGCTTCTTTGCAGAAGTAAAAGATGAGACATATGTTCTTGTGTTTGATGAAGCTTTCTCTCGTTGGAAAGTAGAGTTAATTTAATTTAAATTTTTTTCTCACTCGTTTCCTTTACGAGGATAATAAATACAAGCGTCTTGATGCTAGGTATAAAAGGAAAGTGAGAGGAAATTCTCTTAGGTTGATAACCTTGAGGTTGGGTAACCTCATCGTAGAAATACGGTAATAATCAAATATCAAAAAAGCTGATCCGTTAAACGATCAGCTTTCTTATTCAATTCATATTTATTAAATTATTAAATTGTGAATTGATAGGGAAGCTGAAAACTATATAGAGTAAGCAAAAATTAAAAAAAGACCTCCGATGTCGTAAGGGGGTAAGAAATATGGGATTAATAAAAAAAATTTTATTTCGCCAAAAGGGTGAAAAAAAAGAATTCCTAATAAAATCCACTTTAGGTGGATTTTATATCTCCATAAACAATGGAGAAAAAAAAATAACAAAAGATGATATGCCAGATGTCGTCGACCTTACGCACATACCGGTCGTGTTGATTGGTGGCGGTAGGGGTAAAATCCGCGATGCAAATCTTGCGGATTTTAAAAAAAATGCTCCAGATTTTAAAGGAGCAATTTTTTTACTACCATATTCCTGGAGAAATGGATGGGATGATGGAATTCTTATGATTCCATCAGAGTCCATACTGAATTCTTCAGAGAAAATCTCTGGTGGAAAACCAGAGTTATCTCTGAATAATTTCAGGTTTTTATCTGACGGTCGCTATGTAGCAGACCAAGTCAGATTGCTTCACGGCAAAGTCATTGAAACTCTTGCTACTGAAGTTGAACAAACCCCAGGTTTTGAGATACTAGCTGAAAAGCTGGTAAATCAATTTTCAAACTTCAAA
>JAGOSX010000006.1:11664-33165 GCA_018062065.1 Minisyncoccota bacterium
GAAATTCTTTCTCAAGAGTATATTATGAGTTTGACTGGACTTACTCCAGACAAATATATAATAGAAAAAGATATAGAATTTTGGTGGAATCACGGAGACTCCGGATACAGGGATCCAGATGATGGATGGGTGTTAGGATATCCACCATCAGCTTCTTGTGTTAAAAAAGAAGGCGAAATTTTCCATATAGGAACTTTAGCCTTTAGTAGTTTATTTGAAAAAATTTTCTGCAAATCCTATTATTATCATAATCTTTACTCTGAGGGACTCTTTTGTTTATTAGAGCTTTCTAAAGAAAAGGTTGATGAAATAAAAAATATTCTTAACCAAAGAAAAGAAGATAGACTAAATCAGTACAAAATACTGGTTGAATCTACAAAGGAAAGAATCATAAACTCAAAAGAGTTTAAGTTCTTTCCAAAATCATTACAAAGTCAAATTTGTGACGAGTATTCTTCTTTAAGTTCTTTGAGGGATGATATTTTAAATGCTTGGTCACAGGCAAGTCATCTTTTGAGTAAAGATAATTTTTTGGTAAATTGGGGTGGGCATTTCAGAATGATGGGAGCAGCAAATAATGAAGATTATTTTGTTGTTTCCTATGACGGACTTATTCGCCAAGCTGATAGTATAAGTTATAGAAAAGCTTATCGTAGCGAAGGCGAAAAGTTATGGAATTTTGTTGGAGAAAATGAAACAGCTTTATATTATAATCAATACAATGGGCTGAAAGTTGTTAAAGCTCCAACAGAATATACTGAGATTCAAAAACAGTCCATTGAACAAATAAAAAAAGATTTGTTTGGTGATATTGTTTATGAAACAAAAGAATCCTCTGATCGGCAAGAGGAAAATGAGCCTGAGGTAGATAAAGAATCTGATAGGGAAATCACCCTTGAAGATATAAAAAAGCTTCAGGATAAGTTTAATAAATAGTAAATTTGCTGAAATAGAATGGTTATCTAAAGTAAGCAAAAAATAAAAATGAATAAAGAAGGGGGCGATAGTATCACAACCTTTCTTTTCTTATTCAGATTTTCATTTTGGCTTATCATGAGTATAGCTGATTGGCTCGCCATGAGCGTAGTCGAATGGAAGTTTGATAGGGAAAAAATATTTGACTTTTATAGCATATTATGCTATAATACTCGAGTATTTCAGTTATTTAAAAAGTTTGAATTTTTACTCAGGGGATTTAGGTCTCTTGCGATAAAAATTCAAACATGGCAACATTAGAAAACCGCTTGCGCGGATTAAAAGTGGTCGGGCACGTGGACCTGACCCAATTTACAAAAGAGACAAAGGTTCCAAAACCTACGTCTGAAAAACCGGCAAAAAGGGAAACAACTCTTCCGCCAAAAAAACCAAACAATCGCAATACCATAGGTAATGCGATCCTCCTCCAATTAGGAGGGAGTTTGGAATTAGATTTTACTGAAGATATTTATCAGACCATTCACGTTAAGGTCCGTTAAATACCTTCTTTAAAAAAATAAAATCGACTTACTGACAAAAGTGTTGGTAGTCGATTTTTTATTCAGTTCATCTATTTTAAAAATGGTGGGTTGATAGAACTCTTGACTTGCTTGCAAAAGTATTAGTCGAGGGTACAATATTATAAAGGAAACTTTAAAAACCGAAAGAAGATATTTAAAGGAGAGTCTTAGTTTTTTGTATTTTACTCTCAAAAATAAATACAAATATAATCTCTCTCCTCTCTAAGGCTATTCTTTAAGTTGGCTTAAAAACCAAATTTTCTTTCGGATTTTAAGGTTTTCTAAAATCAAAGTGCTATAATATATATATGACAGTAATAAAACACAAAGAGCAAAGAGTAGGAGTATTTATTGATACTCAAAATTTATATCATTCAGCGAGAAACTTATATAATCGTAAAGTTAATTTTGGGGCGGTTTTGCGGGATGCAGTTGCTGGGCGTAAGCTCGTACGCGCGGTCGCTTACGTTATAACTACGGAAGCGGGAGATGAGAAGAATTTCTTTGAAGCTTTGACTAAATTCGGGATTGAAACTAAAACTAAAGATTTACAAGTATTTCATTCTGGAACTAAAAAGGGGGATTGGGACGTGGGACTAACCGTTGACGCTATCAAGATGGCTCCGAGGCTCGACTCAGTAGTTATAATTTCAGGAGACGGAGATTATATACCGCTCGTAGAATATTTACAGACTATGGGGGTACAAGTAGAAATAGTTTCTTTTGGTAAATCAACTTCTTCAAATTTGCGAGAAGCTTGCGATGATTTCGTAGACCTCTCAGCAAATCCTAGAAAGTATTTATTAGGAGGGAAGTAATTTTAGTAAAAGAAGAATTTTAGAGCACGGATATTTTTTACTTAAAAATAAATAAGTATTTAAAATGCACGCATAATTTTCTGTTGAAAATTTGCTCTGCTCGGCTACCCGCCTGCGCAAGGCATTTAAAATACTTATTTATTTTATTTTTACTTTTAGGTAAAAAAATGCTAAAATTTATGAAATCCTTTTAGGAATTTATAAGTTAATCAGTTTGTGTTCAAACAAAAAGTAGTGTTCACCTCTTAGTGAAACAATACTGTAGTTTGAACATAAGCTCGTGTAAAACACGGAAAAAATATGCAAAAAAAAGAATATAGTATGGAGATAGGTGGCAAAACTTTAACTGCTACTTTTACTGATTTAGCTGAGCAAGCTCATGGATCAGTTTTATTAAAATACGGCGAAACTGTAGTGCTCGCTACGGCTTGTATGAGTAAAGACGCGCAAAGCGGGTTAGGGTTTTTTAATCTGACTGTGGACTATGCAGAGAAGTTTTACGCAGCAGGGAAAATCTTGGGTTCAAAATATATGCGTCGTGAAGGTAAGCCTTCTGAAGAAGCAGTACTAGGTTCGAGAGTTATTGATAGAACTTTGCGTCCGCTTTTTGATCAAAGTATTCGTCACGCGGTGCAAGTTATCGTAACTGTGCTCGCAGTAGATGATAATGATCCAACTATTTTAGGTATTAATGCGGCTTCACTAGCGCTCGCAGTTTCTAATATCCCATGGGCTGGACCAGTCGGAGCTGTGCGTGTTGGTAAATACGATAGTGAGAATTTAGAAATTAATCCTCCTTTTTATAAAAGAGGAGAGGACGTTTTATATAAATATGACCTTACTGTTTGTGGGAAATCTGGAAATGTAAATATGATTGAAGCTTCTGCAAGAGAGGTGAGTGAAGATGAATTAGAGAATGCTCTCAAAGTAGCAAGTGAAGAAATAACTAAACTTGAAAACTTCCAAAAGAAAATAGTTAGTGAAATTGGTAAAGAAAAAAGAGTAATAGAAAGTGAAACCTTAGATTCTAGATCTCTAGAATTATTCAATAAAAACATTTTACCAAAAATGGAAGCAGCGATTTTTAGCGGTCCAGGTAAAAAAGAAATTGATCTACTTCATACAGAGTGGAATAATTTATTCAAAGAATTTTATAAAGAGCAAGATCCTGAGAAGAAAAGTTTTGCGCTTGAAGATAACCTTTTCGATGAAACTGAAAACGAGATTTTACATAAAAAAGCAATTTATGAAAATAAAAGAGCAGACGGTAGAGGAATGCAAGAAGTCCGTGAACTATACGCACAAGCTGGAGGATTCTCTAGCGTACTTCACGGCTCAGGGATATTCTATCGTGGAGGAACTCATGTTTTATCAGTGCTTACTCTAGGGGGACCAGAAGACCGAAATACTATCGACGGTATGCAAATTGCTACTGAAAAAAGATTTATGCACCACTATAATTTCCCTCCGTATTCAGCAGGAGAAGCAGGACGTTTCGGGGCGACTAATCGTCGCGAAGTAGGTCACGGAGCACTTGCAGAAAAAGCATTACTTATGGTTATTCCTCCGAAAGAAACTTTCCCTTATACAATACGCCTTGTTTCTGAATCTATGGCTTCTAATGGATCAACTTCTCAAGCTTCGATTTGTGCTTCGACTTTAGCACTTATGGACGGAGGAGTACCAATCAAAGCTCCGGTTGCGGGGATCGCTATGGGACTTATGTATGAAGATGATAATAACTATAAAGTCTTAACCGATATTCAAGGACCAGAAGATCATCACGGAGACATGGATTTTAAAGTTGCTGGTACGAAAGACGGAGTTACTGCTATCCAACTCGACGTAAAAGTAGAAGGTGTACCTATTAAGATTTTAGGAGAAGCTCTTCGCGATGCGAAGAACGCTCGACTAACAATCTTAGAAAGTATTACAAACGCGATTAGTGAACCAAGAGCAGATATTTCTCCTAATGCTCCAAAAATCAAAACTATAACAATCGATCCTGAAAAAATCGGTATGGTTATTGGTAGTGGAGGTAAAACTATTAAGGAGATCAAAGAACGTTCAGGAGCAGAAATCACGATTGAAGATGATGGAACAGTTTACTTTACCGGTAAGGGAGATTCAGTAGATATAGCTTTGAAAATCGTAGAGAGCATGACTCACGAATTTAAGGTTGGAGAAATACTAAAAGGAGAAGTTGTAAAAATTTTGGAAATCGGAGCTATTGTAAAAATTAATGATTATACAGACGGACTAGTGCACATTTCTGAGATTGCACCATTCCGCGTAGAAAATATTCCTGCTATAATAAAAGAAGGAATGATCGTACCGGTAAAAGTTATCAAAGTAGATACTGAACGCGGAAAGATAAGTCTATCTATCAAGGAAGCCGATAAAGATTTCTTTAAACCAAAAAGTGTTTAATTAATTTTCCCTTCTTTGCATAAAGCTACGAAGGACAATAAATATGGAACCAGAATTAAATAATAATAATAAAACTCTCCATACTTTAGCGGATGATATGGCTCTCGCTCTTGAGAAAAACGAAGGCGGTATAGTCAAGAAAATCATCGAAGAAGAAGAGCGAAAAGAAGAAGAGAAAAAGAAACGTCAACTTTACGCTATGCGAAATAAGGTTTATATAGCTTTAGCTATTTTATTCTTGGTTTTAGCTGGGGCTACTTTTTCTATAGTTTTTTTAAAAGAAAATCCTATTTCGTTTTTTATTCAAAAAAGATTTACTCCAATTATCTTTCATGAAGGTACAAAGATTGTAGATATTTCTAATAATGATAAAGAAGAGATTTTTGATAAATTAAATGAAATAATTTTAAAGAATGATTTAACTAAAGGAGAGATTTTAGGAATTTATTTACGTGAAAATAGTAAAACTTTAACCTTTGATAATTTTTTAAAAAAAATTGAATCACCTTTTATTTATTCACCAGGAACTTTCCAAGATAACTTTTTATTAGGTGTTCTTAATAGGGAAGTAAAGGTTAATCTAGAAGATAAAAAAGAAAAAGTAGATGAAGTTAAAGACCCAAAAAATATTTTAGATGATTTCGTAACTTTCTCTAATAAAGATTTTTTTGCAAATGATAAGTTAGAATTTCTAGATAATACTAAAGAAGATAAAATGCGAGAGCTTATTGGATACTTTTTAGACATTGTAAATATTACTGATGATAAAATTCAGATTTATGGTATTTATCCTAATGAAAACAAAAACTCTAAGAATGAGACTCAAGCTAATCTTTATAAAGATTTTGGTGTTAAGATTTTAAGTGAAATGCTTAAGAAAAAATACACAGAAGAAGAATTGAAAAATCTAACTTTAGAATCTGGAATCAAAGCGGTAGGTTTAGGAGATTTGTATTTAGAAAATGAACTTGCTTCAATGAGTGAAAATGATAAGAATACCTTAATCACTCTTAATAATGGTTTTCAATTAATTCGTAAATCTAAAGCTATTATTAATTTAGAAGATAAGGCTGATAATGAAACTCCAAAAGCCGATATCACTAAACCTCTTTCTTCTATATACAAAGAAGGCACTGATATTTTTATATTGCTTAATATTTCTGAAGGGAAAGATGTATTTACTGCTATGAGGAGTTGGGAAAATAAGATTTTTTCAGATTTGCATGATATTTTCGGAATACCACTTTCTTTAGATTCAGGCTATCTCTTAACTAAGAATTTTGAAGATTCTATTGTTCAAAATAAAAATGCTCGAATACTAAAAGACGGTAGTGGGAAAATCGTTTTGATGTATGTTTATATTGATAATGATACTTTAGTAATCACTAATACCGAAGAAGGCGCGAAAGAAATAATATTTAGAGTTAACAGCTCAAAGGTCAAGAAATAACTTGATTTAGATTTACTACGTGATATCATTTTAGTATGGATAATATAAACACAAAAGAAGAATTAGAAAAAGAAAGGGATTTACTTTTATCAGAACTCAAAGATATAGGAGTTTATGATGAAGAGACTAATAAATGGCAAGCTGTACCTATGAATGATGGGGGAGAAACAGACCCCAACGATATGGCTGACAGATTTGAAGATTTTGAATCTCGAAGCGGACTCTTAGAAATCTTAGAAAGTAGATTGAAGTCAGTCAATGAAAAATTAGAAAATTTAAAATAAAAAATAATCCAAAACCTAAAAGGTTTTGGATTATTTTGTTTAATAAGGAATTTATATATGTCATTTGCAAAAGTTTATTCTGCCCAAGTTACATTATTAAAAGGAGTTATCGTAACAATCGAAGTAGATTTATCTCGAGGGTTGCATTCTTTTTCTGTTGTTGGTTTGCCTGATAAAGCAGTCGATGAATCGAAAGATAGAGTAAGTAGTGCTATTAAAAATTCTGGATATAAATCTCCAAAAGCAGAAAATAAAAAAATTATAGTTTCATTATCTCCAGCTGATTTAAAAAAAGAAGGTCCGTTTTTTGATCTCGCTATTGCTCTCGCTTATATGCTCGCGACGGGTGACATAAAATTTCAAAGTGAGAAAAAACTTTTCTTAGGTGAACTCGGACTCGACGGAACGTTGCGTAGTATTAAAGGAGCTTTACCTTTAGTCGAAGCAGCGAAAGTCGCAGGTTTCGAAGAAGTTTATTTACCAAAAGAAAATGCGATAGAAGGAGCTCTCGTCGAAGGTATTAGAATTTACGGAGCAGAAAGTTTAAGAGAAGTTGTAAATCATTTGAATGAAGAAAAGTTAGAAAAAGAAAATAAAATTTTTCCTCAAAATCAAACCGAGATTAATTACGAAGAAATAAAATACAGTATCGATTTCTCAGATATCAAAGGTCAAGAAGGTGCGAAGAGAGGACTCGAAATTGCAGCTTCGGGTGGACACAATATCGCTATGTACGGACCTCCGGGTACAGGCAAGACTATGCTCGCGAGGGCATTCTCAACTTTGCTTCCACATTTATCAAAAGAAGAAGTTTTAGAAATTACCGGTATTCATTCTATCGTAGGAATGAATAGAGGAGAGTTAGTTGTGCATCCACCTTTTCGTGCCCCGCATCATACTTCATCATACGTATCTCTTATCGGAGGAGGAGCAGTACCAAAACCAGGAGAGGTAACTCTATCTCATCGAGGAGTTTTATTCTTAGACGAATTTCCAGAATTTGAAAAAAGAGTTTTAGAAAGTTTACGTCAACCTCTCGAAGATAATATCGTATCAATATCTCGCGCGCGCGGAAGTGCTATTTTCCCTTCGAATTTTATACTCGTTGCAGCGATGAATCCTTGCCCTTGCGGAAATGCGGGATCTAAAAATAAAGTTTGCATTTGCAAACCCTTAGACCTCGATCGGTATAAAAGGAAACTTTCGGGGCCTATTATGGATCGGATCGATATTTGGGTTTCAGTATCAGATATTGATTATAAAAAGTTAGCACAAGAAAAAGGAGGAGAACCAACTAAGACCATAAAGGACAGAGTCGAAAAAGCGAGGAATATCCAAAAGGACAGATTTAAAAAACACGGTAAAAAGATTTCTCTTAATAGTGAGATGAACGTGAAGGATTTAGATGAACTTGTTTCACTTGATAGTGAAACAAGAGATTTGCTCGATATGAGTGCTACTAAGCTCGGTTTATCAGCGAGAGCCTATCATCGGGTAATCAAAATCGCTCGCACTATCGCGGACCTCGAAGGTAGCGAAAACATAAATAAAAATCATATTTTAGAAGCTATTCAATATCGTCCGAAAGTAAATCTCTAGGTTTTACGGTTAATCATATATTTATATAGAGGTTTTGAGAAACCGCGTCGTTTTTCTAATTTTCAAATTTTGTTAATCAACCTTGTAAAACATTGTTTATATAAAATTAATAGATATTATCTTTTATTTGCTTCATTAAAATGTATGATTTCAGAACCTTGCTCTGTTATTTCTTTTTGTTCTTCAATGTTGAATCCTTTTAATTCAGAAGATTCTTCAAGTTGGCGAGATATATCATTATATAAATTATTATAATAATTTTGGTATGTTATAAAAGCTTCGTCATTTGCAAAATCTTTTCTAGAGTAACTATTTTTATATTGATTAAGTAAGCTCGCAATAATATCATAAAAATTTTCTTTGTTTATTTCATCCTCAAGGTTTGCTACCATAATATGTTCAGGGAATTCACCTTTTGTTGGATGTCCAGTTATATTATCAAAATCTAAAGCTGGTTGATAGTATTCGAATTCTTTCCAAGTATTATTATTTTTTAAAAAAATTTTTTCTAATCCTATTGAATTCATTAAATTTTCGGAACTTGGAGTGCATTCTGCTAAAAGATACTTTAAACTTTTGTTTTGCTTTTGAGATTCTGTCATAGCGTCTATTAGAGCAGAGATATATAATTCTCTAGCTAATCCAGATGAACGATATTTTTCATCTACTACAATATATAAACCATAAAAAATATTCTCATCCATTTTAGATTTATTTTCTGTAATCAAAGGAATATTTTCAGAAATTCTGACGGCAACAATTTTATTGTTATTATCTTTTACATAAAAACATCTGTATTTAATTCTTTCACTGCCGTCCATTTGTTTACCTTCGATTTTTTCTGCAAATGATTCTATACCACTTAATTCTTCAGGTTTAAAATTTGTTTCCAATAATTTAAAAACTTCTTCAAGGTTTGGATCTTTTTTATCTGTAATTTGTTTAATTTCAAATTTAATATTTCCTATTTCTATTTTAGTTTCAGGTTTAAGATTCTCTCTTTGCCCTCTGCTATTTTTTATTAGTTCTTGTATTTTATTCCATATAAGTTGATTGTTTTTTGCTTCTTCAAAACAAAGTTCACAAAACTTTTCAAGCATAGTATTGTGTTTGCAGGTACCACTTCTTTCATTTTTTAGAGTCAATTTTTCCATACTCATATATGGAGATATTTTAAATTATTTAAACTATTAGTCAACCTTCCTATTATAAATATAAAATGTTATGTTGATAGTATATGAAAATTGGATTTTTACAATACGCACCAATTACTGGAGACAAAAAAGCAAATTTAAATAAAATTAAAAACTTACTTAGAGGAGTTGAAGCAGATTTGATTGTTCTGCCGGAAATGGGAATGACTGGTTATACAACTGAGACAAGGGAAGATCTAATTAATGCATCTGAAAGTATTAATGGAAATTTAATTTCTGAATTAACTTTAGTAGCTAAAGAACACGATCTTTGTCTTATTGTTGGTTTCCCTGAAAATATTGAAGATAATATATATAACACTTCTGTTGCGATAGGACCAGAAGGTGTGATTGCTAAGCAACAGAAGGCTCATTTATTTATGGAAGAAAATGGTTGTTTTGAAATGGGTACAACGAAACCTTCTTTGTTTAATTGGAAAGGTTTTAATATTGGAATAGGAGTTTGTTATGATTATATGTTTCCTGAATTTTGGAGAAAGATAGCACTAGAAGGAGCAGATCTTTTTTGCAATACGGCTAATTTTGTTTTTGATTATGGATTTAAAATTATGCAAGCTCGAAGTATTGAAAATGGAGTTTTTTCTATTACAGTTAATCGAACAGGTGAAGAATGGGGTATAAAATATAAAGGAGGAAGTGAAATAGTAGATAATCGAGGTAATGTTTTAGTTAAAGCTAATGATTCTGAAGAAAAAGCATATGTTGTTGAAGTTGATCTCGCTAATTCTCGTGATAAGCAATGGAATAGATTAAATAATTTATTTAAAGACCGTAGAGAAGATTTGTATTAATAAATAAAGTCTTAAATTTATTAATAAAATTCAAAAAGCCCTGTGGATTAATTTACTGGACTTTTTTATTTATCTGTTGTATTCTAATAGTGATATAAATTGATCTTCGAAAATTAAACACGCAGGTCAATTTGAAATTTTTCTAACTCTCAAAAGCTTTACAGTCATGAGAAAATTTTTTACTATTTTACTTGCTTGTTTTTTCGTTTCTAATTTTACTTTCGGGCAAGATGAAATGAAAAAAATTGATTTACTTACATATAATTCTGAAATCGGTGATTGGGACCTTGTTTTCTCATTGCCCGAAAATTTTTGCATCGATAGTATTACTGATGCATTAATCATGATTAATGGACAGGTTCCACTCCATGCTTTTGCTTCAGAGAGAGGTATTCAACTATCTCGAAGAGATACATTGAAACTCTATTCAGGAGAAAGATATTTTTTCAAACCATTTTTTTTGTATCAAAATATTTGGTATACAATGCCAGGGAAGGAGTATCAAATACCTGAAATTTCTTCAAGCTTAACTTGGAAAATAAATGACTTGTATTTAAAAACTGAAGTAAGTTTTTCTAGCTATCCGGGATTAATCCCTGATAAAGAAAAAAGTTATTTTTCTGTGATTGACGCAATTACTGATTCTATTATTCATGGAGAATTTGAAAAAATTCCTGTGGAGAGATCTGACGGTAATAAATTTTTTGGAATGAAAGAACTTTCTTCTGTTGGAGAAGAAAAAGAACAATATTTGAATTCTGTTGTTACTTTTTCAAACCAATATGGCGAACCAAAACTTCATGTTTTGAGTTTATCCAGATTCAAAGTTGGAGGAGAATTCACTATTTCTAATAATTTAATTGGAGAAGGCTCCATAACTCTCTTTTGGAAAAATAATATTCCACAACAAATGGAAATTATTTCTCTTCAAACTGGAAAAACTGTGGAAAGAAAAGAAGTGATTGCTGGAGAATCTTTTTGGATTGAGGGTCTTCGCCCAGGTCATTACCTAGTAAGGTTGCCCAATTTAGGGCAAAAGAGAATTTTAAAAATTTGAGAATATTTGCATAAGTTTTGATTGTTCAATAAGGGCTCTTCATTTAGTAAAGACTAAATTGGAGAGCTTTTTTATTTGTCCTGTTACTCGTGAGTGAGGGGATTTATAAAATTTTAAATAGGTAAACAAAAAGCCCGGTCGCGTAGCGACCGGGCTTTTCATCGATAGAGTAGATATTATTCTACTGCGTCTTTTAGAGCCTTTGCAGGGCGGAATTTTGCAACTTTCTTTGCAGCAACTTTAACTTGCTCTCCAGTTTTTGGATTGCGAGCCATTCTTGCAGCACGTCCTTTCACAGAGAAGATTCCGAAGCCAGCGATTGAAACTTCGCCACCTTTCTTCATAGTAGCAACGATTCCATCAAAGATAGCATCTACTACTTCTTCTGCTTGAACTTTAGTTCCACCTAGTTTACCTTGTACCATTTCAACTAATGCTTGTTTGTTCATATTATTGTAGTTTTATTTAAACTTATAATCTGTTTTTCTATTTTATAAATAGAATACTCGACCCTTAAAACCTTATAAATTCTACATATACATTATATAATAATGCTTTTTTAAGAGCAATAAATAAAATATTGACAATTATAATATCTATATTATAAATTATTTACTTTTTTCAATTAAAAAACGCCTTTTAAGGCGTTTTTTAGGTTTTTATCGTGCGTATTCTATTACTCGAGTTTCTCGGATCATTGTAACCCTTATTTCACCAGGGTATTTTAGCTCTTGTTCTATTTTTTGAGCTATTTCACGAGCCATAAGTTTCGCTTCAACATCAGTAATTTTCTCAGGAGTTACGAAAATACGGATTTCGCGTCCAGCAGCAAGTGCGTAAGATTTCTCTACAGCAGGGAATGAATTTGCTAAAGCTTCTAATTCTTCAAGTCTCTTTAGATAATTCTCAACACTATCACGTCTCGCTCCAGGGCGACCTCCAGAAATAGCATCAGCAGTTTGAACTATGATAGATTCAATAGTTTCATAAGGGTAATCTTCGTGGTGACTCTTCATTGCGGTGATAATTCTTTCATCAGCTCCGAATTTTTGCAAAATTCTCATACCTATTTCTACGTGAGTACCAGCAACTTCGTGATCTAAGGCTTTACCGATATCGTGAACTAAAGCTCCAGCTTTTGCGATTTGGATATCTGCACCTAATTCTTCGGCAAGCATACCCGCAATATGAGCCATCTCGATTGAGTGTTGGAGTACGTTTTGACCGTAACTTGTTCTAAAGTATAGTCTACCGATGATAGATACTAAGCGAGGATCAAAGTTAAATATTCCACATTCATAAACTGCTTGATCTCCTTTTTCTTTGATAATTTTATTGATATCTTCTTTTGCTTTTTCAACTAATTCTTCGATACGAGCAGGTTGAATACGTCCGTCGAGAATTAAGTTCTCAAGTGCGAGCCGTGCGACTTGACGGCGAACGGGATCAAAAGACGATATCACTAATACCCCAGGAGTATCATCAACGATAAGCTCAACTCCGGCAGCACGTTCGAAAGCACGAATATTACGTCCTTCTTTACCGATGATTTTACCTTTGATTTCGTTGTTAGGAATAGTAACACTAGTTACCATAAGTTCTGCTGCAGTACTAGAAGCAAGTCTTTGCACTGAAGTAGCAAGGATATCTTTTGCTCTACGTTCTAATTTCTCTTCATTAGAATTTTCGAGTTTCATCATACGAACTAAAAGATCTTCTTCGTATTTTTTCTCGATTTCACTCATCAATTCTTCTTTTGCGTCTTCGACGGAAAGCTTGGAAACTCTTTGTAATTCAGCTAGCTTTTCTGCTTCGACATTTTGAATTCTTTCACCTACCTTTTTCAATTCTTCAGCTTTTATTTTAAGGCTTTCAACTTCCTTATCTATTTCAGCTTGACGAGAATCTAGAAGTTCATCTTTTTTAATAAGACGTTTCTCGGTTTCTTTAAATTCTTCGACTTTATTTTTTTCTTCTTCTTCTATTTTTGCTAATTTCTCTTCAGATTTAGCTTTTGCTTCGTCTGTTATTCTTTGAGCTTCTTCTTTCGCACCGAGCATCATTTGCTTGATATCGATTTCGATAGAGCGTTTCTTACCCAAAGCAATAATCAAACGGAGGTAGTATCCGACTACCACGCCTAAAAAGAGCATTATTGCTCCTATTAGAATTATTGTTGTTAAACTCATAAGCCTTGTAATCACGGCTTATAAAACAAGCCACTATATTTGCGGTTTTTTCTCTTTTACCAAAGAATTATTAATTTTTTTACTTAAAAAATCTATTTGAAACAACATATATATGGGATATTTTTATAAACCGATCGAAAATAATTTTTAAATATTGAACACTTTTACTATAACAAAAATAGCCTTAAGTGTAAAGTTATCCACTTTCTTTAAAAAACCATTTGTTTATTCTTGTTTAAGATTATTATATAATTATAAGTATTATAAAGTTATTAATTTATTTAAGGTTTTTATGATTAAAAAAATATTATTAAGTCTTGCATTATTTGGATTTGTATTTGGTAGTCCAATCCTTGCAAATGCACAAAGTTTTACAAATCTCAAAGCACAACTTTTTGATTTGAGTAGTAAGATAGAGAATTTTAAAAAGGTAGAAAGTAGTGGAGAGGTGTTGGGGGCGACGTCATCTTATGATCTTTCTTTTACAGCAGAAAAATACAATGTTCCTTATAATGGAGCTACTAAGTTTTGGTGGATTGTTTCACCAGCAGCACAATCTTGCATAGCATCTTCAAGCCATAACAATTATCAATGGGATGGTTCTAAAAATCCAAATTCAGGACCATATGGAGCGGGTCAAGCAATTGGTCTTTTAACCCAAAATGAATCTTTCCATTTAGAATGTACTTGGGCTGATGGTACCAAGAAAAAACAAACTATATTTATTCAGATTGAAGATAATCTACCTAAAATAACTTTTACAGCAACTCCTTCTTTGTTTCCTTATAGTTCAAATGATTCAACTACTTTAGCTTGGAGCACTACTCAAGCCACAAAATGTTCTTGGGGAGGTGATGATATAGATGATGATCAATGGAGAATCCCTAAAGATAAAGGTCTTCAAGGAAGTAAATTAATTACTGATTTAGATAGATCTGCTTGGTTTAAGATTAATTGTGAAGGACCAGGTGGATATAAGTCTGCAGAAGTGAGAGTAGAGTTTATTCCTGATATTAAATTTACGGCAAATCCAACCACTGTTCCATATTTAGGTAACACGACTTTAAATTGGAATGCTGATGAGGTTTACGCAACTAATACTGGCCAAGTTTGTAAAGCATCAAAAGATTGGTCTGGAAACAAACAATACAAAGGTTCTCAAATAATTTCTGGTATTAAGAATGATAAAACTTTCGTATTAACTTGTTACTCTGCCTCAGGTACAGAATATTCCAAATCCGTAACAGTTAAAGTAATAAGACCAGACGACAAAGATAAAACTCCAACAGAACCAGTGCCAACCGGAGGTAATAATACAAATATAGTAAGTAATTCAAACACTAATAATATTTGTAGTTTTACCTTCACTAAAGATTTAGCTTATGGATCTAGTGATTCTGTGAAGAATAAAGACGTATCTCTAATGCAATCAGTTTTAGTAGATGAAGGATTACTTTCTAGTAAAGATGCTACAGGTAAATTTTACTCTGTAACTCAAACTGCTTTAAAGAAATTTCAAAAGAAATACGGTTTATCTCAAACAGGTAAAGTTGATCAAAAGACTCGGATTAAATTAAACGAATTGTTTCCGATATATTGTAATCAATAAAACCTAAATTAAAAAATCCTCATTTATTTGAGGATTTTTTAATTTATTTTGTAGGTTTAGACTTTGTAACTATTTCATCAATTATACCGTACTTCTTAGCTTCTTCAGAGTCCATATAGAAATCTCTTTCTACATCACGCTCTATTTGAGCAAGACTCTTACCAGTATTTTTCGAAAGCATTTTGTTTAAAGTATCACGAGTTTTAAGTATATGCTTCGCACTTATTGCGATATCTGTCGCTTGACCTTCAACGCCACCTAAAGGTTGATGAATCATAACTTCAGCATTTGGCAAGATATATCTTTTGCCTTTCTTTCCAGCAGAAAGTACTAGTGCTCCACCGGATGCAGCAATCCCTACGCAGAAAGTCGCAACGTCAGGGCGTACGTGATTCATAGTATCAATAATTGCTAGAGTAGAAGTAACTGAACCTCCTGGGGAATTGATATAAAGATAGATATCTTTCTTTGGATCCTCAGATTCTAGGAATAATAATTGAGCTATTATTAAATTTGCACTATGATCGTCTATCGGTCCTCCAAGGAAGATAATACGTTCACGTAATAAACGTGAATAAATATCATAAGCTCTTTCTCCAAATTGTGATTTTTCGATAACTGTTGGGATTAACATAATTTTATATTATTTAATTTATAATTTATTTTAATGCTTCTAAGAATTTAAAGATTTTTTCGTTAGTTAATATATTCTCAGCGTAGATGCGGACTTGATCTTTGTCGGCGCCAGCATAATGCTCCATAATATGAGCAACTTCTTTCTCAACCTCTTCGGCATCAGCTACGATACTTTCTACTTTTGCTATTTTGTTTAAAATAAGTCCGAGCTTTGCTTTTTTCTCTCCGTCAGGAGTGAATTCTTTAAATAAGTCTTCGCGAGTTTTGTTTAAATGTTTCAAATATTCTTCGAATTGCATTCCCATATTTGCGATGTCTGATTCCATTCTCGCGAGAATCTTATCAACTTCCATATTAGTTAGAATTTCAGGAACTTCGACTTTAGTATCTTCTAAAATTTTCTCAACTATCTTAAGTCTTTTCTTCTCACGAGCTTGATTGGTTTTTTCTAATTTTAAATTTTCTTTTAGTTTTTCTTTGAAGTCTTCTGTATTTTCGAAAGGACCTAAAGCGCGTACAAATTCGTCATTAAATTCTGGCAAATTTGAATCTTTGTTTTCTTCGATTTTTTTGATATCTTCTTCGGTCATTTTAGTCATATCTACCTTTGGAGCACGAGAACGACGAATATCTAAAATAGTATTTTCTACTTCTTCATCAGTGACTTGAATTTCCTCTTCTTTTTCGTTATTAACTTCTTTTGAAGTTTTTTTGTAATCTCCTAAATCTACTTCTGGCATTATGGTTGCAGTAATTTTAAAACCTAAAGGATTTTTACGAGCAAGTTTTGTGATATTTAAGTTTGGTTGGCTAATTACGTCTAACTCTACTTCTGCAAGGATTTTTGGGTATTCTTCACTGATTGCAAGTTGCGCCATTTCTTCTAAAATACTGCTTTCTGGAACCTTAGAAATTAAAATATTTTCTGGAACTTTACCTTTACGAAAACCGTCAAATTCTACGTGTTCACCTATGTTTTTTAAAGCTTTATCGTAAAAACCTTCAAATATATCAGCTTCGATTTCTCCTTCAATTTCTACTAAGCTTTTTGGCAATTTATTGATTTTTAAATTTATTTTTTTAGTCATATTTTTTAGTTTATATATCTTTTGTCTTTTTGTCAAAAAATCCTCTTTATTTTATTTAAAAATAAAGAGGATTTTTTATTTTAGGCTTTTGTAATTTTTATTGCAAAGTATCTACATTTATTTCTAAGTTTGTATTAGTTGCACCTAAATCTTCTTCAAAGACTTCTAGTTCGTTGTATGCGTTTATGACTGCGCTACTTTGTTCTAAGTTGTCATTATTGATTTCATTTTCAGGTAGGTTGATTTCTCCTTTTTGATTTTGCCATACATACAAACCTCCTAATACAAGAATGATTATAACAATAATAGCTCCTATAGTAGCCCCATTTGATTTTTTATCTACGTTTGGTTCCATGTTTTTTAAAAATTAGTTAATAATTATTGCGCACTTGTATTGTTTTCACTACTAGAAGATGAACTACTATTTGTACTATCGTCTTCTACTTTTTCAGATTTTTCAACTTCTTTTAACTTAGGTTTTACCCCTTTAGTTTTGATAGCTTCTTTTAAATTTTTAACTGCACTTTTAATAGCTTCGTGAGCTTCTTTAATTAAAGTTTGAGTTTCTTTAGTTAAAGTTCTTAATTTGTCTTTTTGTTCTTTAGTTAATTCACTGGTAGAAGTAGCTAGAATTGTATTCATTTCAGCAACTTTAGTCTTTGCACTTGCTAGTTTTTCGTCAACTGTTTTTAAATTACCTTCTGCAACTCCAGTATCTACTCCTAAAGTTTTAACTTTAGTAATTTGAGCATTCACTCTATCTTTGTTTTTTACAACGTTTTCAATTATAGAATCAAATCTCTTTAATGCTTGTTCACGTCCATTCAAACGCTCTTCTTTAATTTTTGCTTTGAGTTTATCTTTTTCTTGTTTGACTGATTCACGCAGAGCTTCCATTTTGGATTTAGCTTCTTCGCGAAGAGTTTCAAATTTTTCTTTGTATTCTTTTCTTTCTTCTTTCAGATCATCTTTACGATCTTTTATTTTTTCCTTTTCAATTTTAAAATCTTTTATTCTTTCTTCTTTACCTCTATTATTATCAGAGGAAGATGTGCCGTTTTCTTCAGCAAAAGCTACTCCACTAGATAATAATAAAACGAAAATTAACGTTAATATACTATATTTTTTCATAAATTTAATTGTTAAAGTCTGATAATACGACTTAATTTTATTGTAGCACATTTGGTTTTTTAGTTATGCACATAATAAAAGGCCGGCGCCAAAGGCGCCGGCCTTTTATGTTTTCTGTTTTATTCTTCCAATTTAGGTAAATAAAGTTCAGTATATCTTTTTGTGCAATCTTTAATAACTTTTATAGCTTCATCTGGGCCGTGGAAAGTTTCTACTACTCCTGTGCCTGGTTTTTTGAGGGCTTTGTAGTTTTCCCAGTAATATTTAGTTTCTTTTTCCCAATATTCACCTAAATCTTTATAAGACTTTATATGATCAGAGCGTTTGTCGTCGTTTAAGACTGCGATGATTTTATCATCTACTTCGCCACCATCTACGAATTTCATAACTCCGATAATACGAGCTTCTACTAAAGATCCAGGAACTAAAGGTTCGGTAATATTTACTATTTCTACGTCGAGTGGGTCTCCGTCATAATCCCAAGTCATGGGTATTGCTCCATAAGTAAAAGGATAAGCAAGTGAAGAATATCCAACACGATCGAGTTTTAATTGTCCTGTTTCAGTAATCAGTTCGTATTTATTAATGCTACCTGCAGAAACTTCAACTATTACATTTAAAACTCCTTCTTCTTCGTTTGCAAAAGGAGGTAATACATGAAGTAAATTTAGCATGTATTTTGAAGGTTTGTGATTTATGTTTGCCATATAAGTATTATAACAAATTATTTTTAACTTTCTAATTCTTCTGATGCTTTTTCTGCAATTTCTTCTACTGGATTAGAGTTGTCGTTAGTTTTAATATCGATTTTCCAACCTGTTAACTTTGCCGCTAAACGAACGTTTTGGCCTCCTTTACCGATAGCTAAAGATAGTTCATCGCTATTTACTACGATATCTGCTTTGTGTTCAGCTTCATTAATATCGATAGTTATAACTTTTGCAGGAGAAAGGGAATTAGCAACAAAAACTTTTGGATCTTCTGACCAAGGAATAATATCGATTTTCTCACCTCCTAATTCTGAAGTAATAGTATTTACGCGAGTACCTTTTTGACCTACGCAAGAACCTACTGGATCGATTTGATCATCAGTAGAATAAACAGCAATTTTAGAACGAGATCCTGCTTCACGAGCAACTGCTTTAATCTTTACAATTCCGCTTTCAATTTCAGGTGCTTCTTGACTAAATAGTTTTTCGATGAATCTCGGATGAGTACGAGAAAGTTTTAAAGTAATTCCACGAGGAGAATCTTCTACCATATATAAGTATGCACGAACTCTTTCTCCACGAGAAAAATGCTCACCTGGAATTTGCTCTTCACTAGGAAGAACTCCAGTTGCACGATTAAAATCTATATAAACATTACCTCTTTCTACTTTTTGTACTACACCGTTGATAATTTCACCTTCTTTAGTTCCATATTCGTCCATAATAGAAGTGCGTTCTGCTTCACGGATTCTTTGAATAATAACTTGTTTTGCAGTTTGAGCTGCAATACGTCCGTAATCATCTTTAGCATCAAGAGGGAATACGATTTCGTCGTTTAATTCTACATCCTTTTTAATTTTCTTTGCGTCTTCAAGTAGAATATGATGAAGTGAATTAAAACGAGGTCTTTCGTCTCCTTCAGTTTTTACATATTCAACTTCTTCCTCTTCTTCACCTTCTTCTACCATGCGCACAATACTATCGTCTACAACGATTTTAACTTGGTAGAAATCAGTTTGACCAGTTTCAAGATCAAAACGAGCACGGATAATTTGCCCTTTTTTACCATAATCTTTCTTATAAGCAGCAGCGAGTGCTTGCTCGATAGCTTCTACTATTTTTTCTTTTGGGATACGGCGTTCTTGTTCTAATTGTTCTAACGCTATTTTGAATGCTTTTATATCTAACATATATTTAATTGTATTATTTCTAAAAATAAAAGCCTCGTTTCGCGAGACTTCTAATAAGAACAATATACCATATTTTGAATTTTTTTTCAACTAAAGATAGATTTTATTTATCCACAAAAACAAAGCTTAATTTTATAAAGAAATTTGTTGTATAATATAAGAGTGAGTAAACAAAAAATAATTTTGTTTGTTTTTTTGCTAGTGATTATCATTGGCGGTGTTTTGTTCTATTTCTTTATTCAAAAGGAAAGCAAGATTGAAAACTATGATGAAAAAGATTTAGTTGATTTTAAAACTCGTGAAGAAATTATCAAAGAACTCGAAGCTTTTAAAAAGCCTAGCAAAGAAGTAACTATACCAAATAATTCAAATTTGATAGATTCAACTGTTAAAACTGAAAAAGAAATAAAAACTGAAATTGATAGTTTTACTATACCTAAAGAAGAATTACCAAATCGTAAATCTGACGAAGATATTTTGAAATTATTAAGTCAATAATATGCAAAAATTTAATTTAAAACAAAAGATAGGTATTGCAACTTTTATCTTTTTATCTGTTTATTCTGTTTTTTATTATAATTTAGTTTCTTCAAGCTCAAATGATAACGTATCAGGTTATGCTTGGGGGGCTGATTGGGTTGATGCCAATATGAATGGTAGCCAAAATACTCCAGAAGAAGTAGAAGGAGGAGTAGGCTGGATTTCTTTTAATTGTTTAAATGAACCAGGAACTTGTGGAATTGCAGAAAATTATGGAGTAAATATTAATCCAACTACTTTTGATGTCACTGGTTATGCTTGGTCTAATAATTTTGGTTGGATTAAATTTGGAGGCTTAACAGGTTTTCCAACAGGGAATGCTACTGTTAGTAGTAATGCAAAGTTTGTAGGTACTTATAATGCTGGAGTCTTTAACGGATATTTAGAAGGTTGGGCAAGATTTTGCTCTCCAGCCTCAAATCCAGATTCTTGTTTAGGATTTTTAACTAGTGATAAGAATGGAGGTTGGGATGGGTGGATATCACTCAAAGGTAAAACTACTACTAACGTTGATTACGGAGTTACTGTTACTAATAATATTTTTGGTAATTATGCTTTTGGTGGAAGTAATGGAACTAACCTGCTTTTAGGTATTCCTTTAAATAATAATAATGTCGGTTGGATTAGTTTTTCTGGGACTAATTATGATGTTCGTGTTACTGCGAATAGTACAGTTTTAGATTTCTATGCCTCACCGTCACCAGCCTTTGCTCCAAACTTTACCACTACTTTAACTTGGAAAAGTTTAAATCCAAATATTACTTTTAATAGTTGTGTACTTTCGGGGGGTACGACTGGAACTTATAATTCTCCTGCTATTCCGAACGCTAAGCCAAATGTCGCTGTTGCTACTAATCCAACTAGTTTTACTTTGACTTGTACGGATTCTTCTTCTAATCAATATGTATCTACTATTTCAGTTCCTCGTTTGCAAGAAGAAAAATTAACTTTGCGTAATTCTACTGTGCAAGGAGGACTTACAACTTTATCTTGGAATGCTAGCGGATTAAATAATTGTAATGCTACTAGTATTAATCCAAGCTCTGGAGTAAACTGGTCTGGTCCAAAAACAAGTACCCCTACTCCTTACTCAGGATCAACTTCAAATGTTATTGTGACTGCAGTCTTACCGGCAAAAACAACCTATGTACTTACTTGTACTGGAGATTATTCCGGATTACCGGTTTCTGCATCTTTAGATCTTCATACTGGAAGCACTTCAAGCTCACAAACTAAGGTTCCAGTTTATAAAGAAAATTAATTATTAGT
>JAGOSX010000018.1 GCA_018062065.1 Minisyncoccota bacterium
GGAGAGAAAACCGGTATTGATTTACCTAGTGAAAAAGAAGGAATTATTCCAAACCCAGAATGGAAAGCTAAAAATTTTAATGGTGAGATTTGGCGTATTGGAAACACTTACCATACTTCTATCGGTCAATACGGTTTTCAAGTCACTCCTCTCGAGATGGTGCGAGCAGTTAGTGCTCTTGCTAATGGGGAGAAATTTGTAACGCCTCATTTCTTGTTAGAAGACGATGAAGCGAAAAATAAATTTGAAAAAATAGAATTAAATCAAGAATATTTAAAAGTTGTACATAGCGGTATGCGTCAAGCAGTGACTTATGGTATTGCATTACCTCTTAACGTAGATTATGTTTCTATCGCAGCTAAAACCGGTACTGCTCAATTAGGAGTTTTGAAAAATCGTGTTAACTCTTGGACAATCGGATTTTTCCCTTATGAAAATCCAAAATATGCTTTTGTGATTATGATGGAGTCCGGACCTTCTTCTGGAGCTTTAGGAGCAGCAGGGGTAATGCGTCAAGTTTTTGATGACATTCACACTCAAACTGACGAGTATTTCAAATAAATTGACTTATTTATTTAATAAGGTATGCTTTGAATATTAATTAAAAATAATTAGTTTTATTAGAAGTAACTTATTAAATATGAAAAAAATAATTTCGAATGTGCTGATTTTTTGTTTATTGTTCGGACAAGCTTTAATGCCTGGTAAAGCTCAAGCTATATCTATAGATTGGGATGTTTCTGGTAATTATGTCTTTGCTTTTAATTATAACGGTACCGATTATCCTCATACGGTAACTTTATCCCAAAATGAAATGGATCAAGTGTCAGGTAATGGAGGACTTAGTCCTTATGCTTGGGTAATTACTTCGGGTAATGTGTCCGGCAATTCTATTACTTTATCTGTGAATTATACTGCTACAGCTGATGCAGTAGAACCTCAAACAACAATGAATGTTACCGGAACTATAGCTCCTGATGGTAGTATGAGCGGAACCTGGAATGATAACTATCAAGGAGGCGAGAGAGGTGGTACTTGGATGACTACCTCTGGAAATGCTAATGAAGTAGTACCTTTACCTGAATACGTAAAAGTTACAATAGCAAAATATATAAATGGTACCCCTGCTCATGTAGAAAATACTAACAATGCTTCTTTCCCTATGACCGCAACTTGGTCTGCTACAAATATCGGTTCAGGAACAGGTAACTATAATTTAAGTTCTACTGGATATAACAATCCAAATCCGTATTATGCAACTACTTCAGATATGACTAGAGGAGCAAACTATAGTACTTATGAAAATACAGATACAACTTGTATTTCTCCTATGATGTACGCTTTAGCTGGTTATAGTACTGGAAATACTTTAGAAGAAGCAGAAATGGCAACTCCAAGTTTAACTGTGCCTGAATTTACAAATTTACAATCTGATAAATTTATAATTGTTTGGAATAAGACTTGTGTTTCGACGCCAGTACATTTAACTCCAGCAAATAACAGCGTTCATTTACCTTCTGCAAATACTCTTATTGATTGGACTGAAGCTGAAAGTTGGGCTTCTCCTATTACATACGTATACCAAGCTTCATACGATATGAATACAAATCCTGATGGCTCTTTTGTAAATCCTGTTTACACTTCAGAAACTTTAGCTACTTCAGACATAAATTCAACTGGAGCTACACCTGCAACTTATTTCTGGAATGTTAGAGCTAAAGACGCTGGTAATAATTTTAGTGCTTGGACTTTGCCTTGGAAATTAGTTATAAGTAATACTTTATCTGAAACTATTGTTGTAAATAAAAATACTTCAGCTGATGAAAATCAACCTGGATGGATGTTCAATAGAGATTTAAGTACTCAAACTCCTTATGAATTTAGTACTGCTAAAGCTAGTATTGGTTCAGGTAGTCTTTATGTTAAACCTATAACAAATACTGTAATTGGAAATGGTGATAAATTCATAGCAGAGAATTTCATTAATAAACCTATCTCAGAAATAGAATCAATTTCTTATGATTTTATGATAGGTAACGGAGGTTTAGAGACTCAAGAAGAGCAATTCTATATGAATGTATACGCTAACTTTGGAGTATCTGATGATTTAAAATTCTACGATTGTAGATATAACGTAGTTCCTACTGTAGGTTCAAAAACAGGATTCACAACAGTCACTTTCGATCCTAATATGGCTTATCCTGTTACTACTCGTACAGGAGGCAGTGCATCTCCATATACTTGTCCTGCTATTCCAGCAGATATGGATGATTTAAGTCCTGGATCAAATATTCGTGTTTTTGCTTTGAATTTAGGAGATACTTCTAATTCTGATCAAGGACTTGATGGATATTTTGATAAAGTTCTAGTAAAAGCTAATAATTTTACAACAACTTATGATTTTGAAAAATTCCAAACTAACGGTCAAATAACTAACCCTACTTTAAATCAAGTTGTTTCAGGTACTGTTAATTTAACTGCTGTTTATTATGATAATGATGAAATCAACGATGACGCTGTGCAATGGGCTGTTAGAAAGGGAAGCTGTAGTTCAAATACAGTAGCTGGTAATGTTGATAGCTTTAACAATGTAGCTACTTGGAATGGTAAGAATTTCAGTTATACATTAGATACATCAGTATTAGAAAACGGTAATTATTGTTTCGTTTTTAATCCTACTGATGATGCCGGAGAAAATAATGTTAGAGAAACTTTAAACTTCTCAGTAGATAATACTGTGATTCCAGAGACAGGAACTCTAATAGTTAAGAAAATTGTTGTAAATAATGATAATGGAGAAATGACAGCTGGAGATTTTTCTTTCTCTCTTGATGGTAGTGAAGAATTAATTTCTTTCGTTGAAGATGAAGAAAATAATTTAATGGGAGAAAAAGTTTTAACTTTAGAACCTGGAATATATACTGTTGTTGAAAGTGATGTTTCTAATTATGCAGCAGCTTATAATAATTGTACTGAAGTATCAGTTAACTCTGGAGAAACTACAACTTGTACAATAACTAACGATGATTTCGTGCATAGTGGCGGAAATGGTGGAGGCTCAAGCTTTACAGGAACTCCTAGTTCTAATACCGGTTCTGTATTAGGTGCTTCTACAGAAAATACAACAACTGAAGAAAAGAAAGAAGAAACAAAACCAGAAACAGGAAAGGTTTTAGGGGATAGTGTATGTACTCCTTATTTAACTTCTTATATGAAAATGGGAGGTAAAAATGATGTTGCACAAGTTAAATTACTTCAAACTTTCTTAAATGAAAATTTGAGTCTAAATATTAAAGTAGATGGAATTTATGGTTTAGCTACTAAAAATGCTGTAATCAAATTCCAAGAGAAATATAAAGCTGATGTCTTAGATCCTTGGGTGGCTTTTGGTCTAAGTAATGGCAAAGGTACAGGAGCAGTTTATAAAACTACACTATGGAAGATTAATTCTTTAAAGTGTGAAGGTATAGAAGTTCCAAAGCCACAATTACCTTAATATAGATATATTTTAAAATAAAACGCACCTAATTGACGGTGCGTTTTATTTGTTATATAATACAAATGTGAATAAAGTTTTAAATAAAATTAAAAATCATTTTGTCCCTAATAAAAACAACGAGCACGTACCTCACGTTTTAAAACATAGGTCTTTGAATTTAATAATGCTTTTAGTTATCGTGCTAGAGCTTTCTTTCTTGGTTCAATATTTCGTTGTTTTTAATAAAACTAATTTCTTAGCTTTAGTTTTACCTGATGCTTTAGTAACTCAAACTAATGAAAAAAGATTAGAGAATAATACCAATACTTTAACTGTAAATCCGCTTTTACAAAAAGCTGCTGAATTAAAAGCTCTCGATATGGCAAATAAGGGTTACTTTGCTCATAATACTCCGGATGGTAAAACTCCTTGGTATTTTTTGGATCAAGTTGATTATAATTATAAATACGCAGGAGAAAATTTAGCTGTGAATTTTACTGAATCGAGAGATGTGACTCTAGCTTGGATGAATTCTCCAGGACACAGAGCAAATATAGTGAAAAAAGAATATACTGAGATAGGAATAGCTACAGCCGAAGGATTTTACGAAGGTCACAAAGCAACCTTCGTAGTGCAATTCTTTGGAACTCCAAGTCAAAATAATACTAACATTCAAAAGATAGTACTGAATACAGAAAATAATTTAAATAATTCTAATAATGTTTTAGGTGAAGAAGTTAAGACTACTCCAAAAACTCAAACTACAAAACTTACAACAAAAGAAGTTAAAAAAGTAGCAGTAAATAAAACAGAAACTAAAACAACTCCGATCTCTAAAGAAACTTTGCCAGTAGAGAAAACAAGTGAAGAAGTAAAATTGATAGAAAAAAATCCTGAAGTAGTAGCTATTTCTTCTCTGGCTAAAAAGATTTCTAAAGTAAATGTGCTTAGTTTTATAAAAGAATTCGCAACTAACCCTAATAATACTATTTCGACTTTGCTTTTTGGAATTTTAGGTATCTTCTTGATTATTTTCATGATTTACTTAATCAAGACTGAAATTATGCATCCTTTCGTTATAGTTAAAAGTAGTGCGCTCATTTTCTTGATATTTATGTTGCTTTTTATGAATATAAAAGTTTGGCATTATGATACAAAAGTACCAGAAAACGCTTCTTCTTTTACCGCAATTGCCTTATAGTTTTCGCTATTATATAATAGGGTAATGCAGATATCAAAAAGTTTATTATATATAGGTATATGGACTAGCATCCTACCTTATTTAGGATTTCCATCTTTCATTAAAAATATTTTGTTTGTCTTAACAGGAATAGTAATGATTTATTTATCTTTTATGGTTAGAAAAGCTTTCAAGAAAGAAACTCCTATAAAAAAGATTTTTGAAAATTTTTCAGAAAATTTAAATTTTATGGACCGTAATTAATATGTTTAATTTTTTTAAAGAAAAACAAAATAGATATACAGTCTTAATAGCAATATTTACTTTTATAATCGGTTTATATATTGGTTTACTTAAAAGCAATAACCTCGACGACTTAGCTCGCGTATTTAAGAAAAGGCAAGTAGACCCTAATCAAGTTAACTTAGATTCATTTTGGGAAGTTTGGGATACAATTGATCAGAAATATCCTGGAGCTAAAGAAATTGATAACCAAGAACGTATTTATGGAGCCATTAAAGGTCTAGTTTCTTCGCTCGATGACCCGTATAGTACATTCTTTACTCCAGAAGAGAAGAAAATTTTTGAAGAGGATATAGACGGTCATTTTAGTGGAGTTGGAATGGAAGTAGGTATTAAGGACGATATTTTGACTGTGATAGCTCCTCTTAAAGATACTCCTGCTTATAAAGCAGGTATGAAATCAGGAGATAAAGTTTTAGCAATTGATGAAAAAACTACCAACGATATGTCTACCGAAGAAGCTATCAAACTTATTCGTGGCGAAAAAGGTACTACTGTGACTTTGACTATACTAAGACCTAACGAAAACAAACCTAGAGAAATAAAAATAGTAAGAGATATTATTACTGTACCAACTTTAGAAACAGAAATTAAAGACAATGCTTTCATAATTAAACTTTATAGTTTTACCGGGAACTCTAACAAGCTTTTCCGTGACGCTATTAAAGAGTTTTCAGGAGCAAATACTGATAAGCTTGTCATAGATTTACGAGGTAATCCTGGAGGATATTTAGAAAGTGCTGTAGATATGGCTTCTTGGTTTTTGGCTTCAGGCAAAACCGTTTTGATTGAAGACTACGGAGAAGGTAAAGAGCAAAAGATTTATCAAAGTCACGGTTATGATGTATTTAACGATAATCTCAAATTAGTAATTTTAATTGATGGAGGTAGCGCATCAGCTTCTGAAATTTTAGCTGGAGCATTACGTGATCACAACAAAGCAAAATTACTAGGTACTCAAAGTTATGGTAAAGGCTCAGTTCAAGAAGTTGTTGATATTGGTAGTGATACTAGTTTGAAAGTAACTATTGCAAAATGGCTTACTCCTTCTGGAATTTCTATTTCTAAAAAAGGATTAACTCCTGATATAGAAATTAAAAGAGGTGATGATGAAAAAATTGATTTGCAAATGAATAAAGCATTAGAAGTATTAAATAATTGGAAATAAAAATGAAAGTTATATTTTTAAAAGATGTGCCTCGCGTTGGTAAGAGAAATGAAGTTAAAGTCGTTAATGATGGATATGCAAGTAATTTCCTATTACCTAATAAACTCGCAATAATAGCTACACCTCAAGCAATCAAGAATTTAGAGTTGAAGCAAAAGTCTATAATAGTTGAGCGTGAGATTGAAGAAAACTTGCTATTACGAAACTTAAAAGAACTAGAAGGGAAGGTGATTCACCTAACAGGAAAAGCAAACGAAAAAGGTCATCTATTTTCAAGTTTTCATAAAAAGGAAATAATCTTAGCTCTTAAAAACGAACATCATATAGATATCAAAGAAGATTTAATTATTCTAGATAAACCTCTCAAAGAATTAGGCGAAGTTAAAGTCCCGATAGAAATCAAAGGTAAAAAATCTTTCTTAAGTATAGATATTAGCGCTACTAAATAAATTTAAAAACCTCCCGTAAAAAGGAGGTTTTTAAATTTGTATTATTTAACGTGAGCTACTTTCTTTACTACTGTTTTACCATCAAAAGAAACTTTTCTTTTAGAACCGAATTTTACAGTTCCAGGCTTTAGAGCAAATAATGTATGATCTTTACCAAGACCTACGTTATTTCCAGCTAAAATAACAGTTCCTCTTTGACGAACGATAATATCTCCAGCTTTTGCTTTTTGTCCATCAGCAAGTTTAGTACCTAAGTACTTTGGTTGCGAATCTCTTAAGTTTTTGGCGGTACCGCCGGCTTTCCTATGTGCCATATTGTTTTCTTAAATTTAATGCTAAAATTAATATGTAATTAACTATATACTATATTATGGAAAAAATCAAGCATTTTTTACAAAGTGAAAAAGGTAAAGATATATTGATAGTTTTTATCCTAATTTTCGTCGCTTTAATATCATTTACACTAGGTAGAATGTCTAAAAATAGCCAAAATCAGGGCTTTTTAGGGCAAAATGAGGTTTTACCAACTTTAGCCGGAAAGTCTCTAAATCAAGGCTTTAATGAACCTAAAAACAGAGAAGGATCCTTGGGGAATAGCCCTATTTATAAAGGGGTAGATTTAAAAGGTAGGGAATATTTCGCCTCTAAAAGAGGAAAAAAGTATTACCCTTTCGGTTGCTCAGCAGGGAAGAGTATTAAAGAAGAAAATCGTATTTACTTTGCTTCCGAAGCCGAAGCTAAATCTAAAGGCTATACTATCTCGACCAGTTGCGATTAATATTTATTGACAAAACGAATAAATGCTTATATACTTTCTTTTGAAATTTGATTTTTCATATAAAAACAAACAAATGTTAGATGTAATAATTGGACTCGGAGGGTTAGCAACTTTCACCTATTTTCAGGTTAGAGAAATGGAAATTTCTAAAATCTGGAAATTAATTTTTGAAATAGAAAAAAAGATTAATTGGCTAGAAGAAACACACAATCAATTACTAATAGATACTCGAAAAAAGATTTTTTTCAATTCCAAAAAAGATTTTTACCACCTATCAAAGGATTTTTCCGATAAACAATTTAAATTAAACCTAAAAAGATTTAAATTGTTTAAAAAAAGTTTTAAAAATATTAATAAAAACCTAGATGGGTTAGGAATTCCTTTTCCAAGAAAGGTGCCTGCCTAATAAAATACAATTAGCGTAGCTTATAAAATTAATAATAAGTTGCGCTTTTTTTATTTTGTTTATTATTAATGACTATGTTTATAGTGCTCTAATTTTTCTTCTTCTAGTTTTTTGTCTTCTTCATTAAAATTTTCTTTTTCTTTAACGAGCATAAAAGTCGCTATAAAAGTAGTTATTGGAACGGCGAGAATAAGTCCTATACTACCGATAAGTATGCGAATTATTTCAACTGCAAAGATTTCTCGATTTAAAGTTAAGGGAATATTAGTTGTATTTGAAAAGAGTAAAAGTAGAGGAAGCGAAGCTCCGACGTATGCGATAGCGAGAGTATCTACGAGTGCTCCGATATGCTCACGACCCATATAAAAAGCACGTTTAAAAATTTTATCTTTAGCTACGTGAGGAGCGATAGAATGAAGTTCTTTAACGAAGATTGCTTGATTAATAGCTACGTCATAAAGTA
>JAGOSX010000019.1 GCA_018062065.1 Minisyncoccota bacterium
CGTAAAGATCTTTTATGAGGGAAGAAGTTTATTGACGGTACCTCATGAATAAGAGGCTCCTAATCTCGTGCCAGCAGGAGCGGTAATACGAGAGCCTCGAGCGTTATCCGGAATTATTGGGCGTAAAGGGTGCGTAGGTTGCTGTGTTAGTCTTTTGTGAAAGACCCGAGCTTAACTTGGGGAGCGCAAAAGAAACGGCACAGCTAGAAAGTGTGAGAGGTGTACAGAACTCATGGTGTAGGGGTGAAATCCGTTGATATCATGGGGAATACCAAAAGCGAAGGCAGTACACTGGCACATATTTGACACTGAAGCACGAAAGCGTGGGTAGCGAATGGGATTAGATACCCCAGTAGTCCACGCCCTAAACGATGATTTCTCGCTATTCGGAGTATCGACCCTCTGAGTGGCTTAGCTAACGCGTTAAGAAATCCGCCTGGGAAGTACGGCCGCAAGGCTAAAACTCAAAGGAATAGACGGGGACTTGCACAAGCAGTGGATTATGTGGTTTAATTCGATGGTAAACGAAGAACCTTACCAGGGCTAGAAATCAACGTGAAAGCTCTAAGAAACTAGAGCCCTCGCAAGACTAGTTGACAGGTGCTGCATGGCCGTCGTCAGTTCGTGGTTTGAATTGTACCCTTAAGTGGGCTAACGAACGCAACCCTCGTTGTGTGTTACAAGTGTCACACGATACTGCCCCCGCCTTTGTTCCTCTTTGGAGTGAAGTGTGTATGTTCGCTAATTATTAGCGGGCCTGCCCGCCGAAACTCCCGAAGGGTAGTGAAGGCGGGGGAGGAAGGAGAGGATGACGCCAGGTCAGCATGGCCCTTGATGCCCTGGGCTACACACATAATACAATGGCCATTACAACGCGCAGCGACGAGGCGACTCTGAGCTAATCGTCAAAAATGGCCCCAGTTCGGATTGAAGTCTGCAACTCGACTTCATGAAGCCGGAATTGCTAGTAATCGCGGGTCAGACATACCGCGGTGAATACGTTCTCAAGTCTTGTACTCACCGCCCGTCAATTCAAGGGAGCCGGGAGTACCCGAAGTCTCTTCATAAGGAGGGCCTACGGTAAGCTCGGTGACAGGGAATAAGTCGTAACAAGGCACGGGTAGCGGAAGCTGCTCGTGGAATAATTCAATTTGAATGTATTAATGTTTTCTATATAAAACTTAATACGTGTCGATATTGTATACCTCAATTGAGTATACAATGGTCTATATATAATGAAGACCTAAAAAGTTATATTGACAGAGAGGAAAGACTCTTAATATTTTAAATAATATTAGAACGGAACAAAATAAAGGACAGCATAAAATAAAAAACCTATTCGCAAGAATAGGTTTTTTATTTTAGTTTATTTGTTATAATTTAAATATGAGTTTTACTCGGGTTGGAATAATTAGACATATAGAAAATAAAAATTTAGAAAAAATAAATCAGCTTTTTAATATTTTTCAAAACGAATTAAATAATAAATATAAATTAGTTGATATTTTTATTGATGAAAATAATACTTGGCACTCTTTAGGTATTCCAATATTGCCTATGGATTTATATCATCGAGTAGATTTTATTTGGAATGAAAATGATCCTCATATAATGCAAACCCTTTCTCATACAGGAATTCCTCACTTTAGTAAAAATCCTTTTCATAATCTCTTAGAAAATAATAAAAATAATTTACAGAAATATCTAGAGAATTTAAGTATTAATACCCCGAGGAATTTTATCATACCCCCTTATCAAAATGATATAGATAAAGATTTAGAATCTTATGCGATGAAGAAAGCGAAAGAAGTTTGGAATAAATTTTCTCCACCTTATACTTTGCATACTAGTAGCGATAACGATGTCGCAACTTTTGTAGTAAAAACTTTTCCCGAACTTTATGAACATATATATGAACTTCTATCAAAAGGAGATAATGTTTTAGTGGAAGAAATTATTTTAGGAGAAAAAAATACTTTGCATTTTTTACCAAATTTCCGTAATCAAAAATATTATAGTTTACATAATCCTTCATTAAAAAATGATATTAAAAAGCAATTTCTTGATATCGGACAAACCTTAATTAATGATTTAGGAATTAAAAATTATTTAAAAATAGAATTTATAGTAAAAGGGAGTAAGGTTTATGTTGCAAATATAAAAACTAGCTTAGATTTCAATGATCCTTATTTAAAAGCTAATTTAGATAGTTTTGGTATTCAAAATAAAGATATTATTGAACATATTTTTAAAAATGCTACAATATAGTAGTTGTTTTTATCTGTAGCGGATGGTCGCACTCACATAGGCACATATGTTGGAGTTTAGCCATCATCCGCTTCAAATGCAAATAACTAAAACACTTACGCAAGTAAGTGTTTTTCTTTTTGTAAATTTTTAAATTTAAAATACTTTTTATTTTTTTTAAAAAAGAATTTGTAAATAAAATATTTCTAAATAAATTTTTTTAAATTAAAAAAAATTATTTATTTTTATTTTAATTTTTTCAAAAATAAAAAATATTTTTTTTGAGTTATCCACATTTTGATGAAAAAAAATTTGTTTTTTATTTTGAGATGCGAGATAATTAAATTAGATACAATAATTTTTTTAGAAATATTTTTAGAAAATTTTTTCAAAAAATATTTTTATGGTCGGTTATTGTAAACATATATTAAAAATTTAATTTCGCGCAAGCGACAAATAACATGGCAGCAAAAAAGAAAACAGCTAAAAAAGCTGTAAAGAAAGTTGCAAAAAAGGCAGTTAAGAAAGTTGCAAAAAAGAAGACAGCTAAAAAAGGAAAGAAATAATTTTTTTCCCACTTCAAGAAAAAGCCCCGCAAGGGGCTTTTTCTTTTCTTTATATTTAGGCCTTTATTTGATATAATAGAATTATGAGTATATTTGATACAATTTTCGGGGATACTAGTACCAAGTTTCTAAAAAAAGCAGAAAGCATATTAGCTAAAGTTAATAATTTCGAATCAGAGGTTATAGAACTTAAAGATATAGATTTCCCTAATAAAACCAAAGAATTAAAAGATAGATTAGAAAAAGGTGAATCCTTGGATGATATTTTGCCTATGGCTTTTGCATTAGTGCGTGAAGCTGCCAAGAGAAACTTAAAAGAGCGTCATTACGACGTGCAAATCTTAGGAGGTATAGCTCTTCATAGTGGTAATATTGTTGAGATGAAAACTGGTGAAGGTAAAACCTTAGTTGCAACCCTACCTACTTATTTAAATGCTTTAACTGGAAAAGGGGTTCATATTATTACAGTCAACGATTATTTAGCCAGACGTGATGCAGTATTAATGGGTCAAGTTTATAATTTTCTCGGACTTTCTGTTGGAGTGATAAATTCTCAAAACGTATCTTATCAATATGACCCAACTCACAAAGAAGAAGATAAAGAACGTGATACTGTAGGTGAATTTAAAGTTATTTATGATTTTTTAAAACCTGTTTCTCGTCGCGATGCATATGCTTGCGATATCACTTATGGAACTAACAACGAATACGGGTTTGATTATTTACGTGATAACCTAGCTCAAAATAAAAATGATCTTGTTCAAAGAGAGCATAATTTTGCTATTGTGGACGAAGTCGATTCGATTTTAATAGATGAAGCCCGTACTCCATTAATTATTTCTCAAGCTACAACTGACTCTGAGGATTTTTATACAAAGTTTTCTAATATTGCTCGTCAATTAAAGAAAGATGTTGATTATACTGTAGATGAAAAACTCCGCGCTATTACTTTAACAGACGAAGGTATTACTCGTGCTGAGAGTTTGCTAGGTATTTCAAATATTTATACTGAAAAAGGTATTAAGTATGTCCATCATTTAGAAACTGCGGTAAAGGCTCGTGCTATTTATGAAAAAGATAAAGATTACGTTGTGCAAAATGGTGAAGTGATTATAGTTGATCCTTTTACTGGACGTTTGCAACCTGGACGTCGTTGGTCTGAAGGAATTCATCAAGCAATCGAAGCCAAAGAAGGAGTTAAGATTGAGAAAGAAACTCGTTCAGCAGGTTCTATCACTTTCCAAAATTATTTCCGTTTTTATGATAAGCTAGCGGGTATGACAGGTACAGCAATAACTTCTAAAGAAGAATTTTTAAAAGTTTATGGTTTAGACGTAATAGTAGTTCCGACTCATCGTAAAATTCAAAGAATAGATAACCCTGATTTAATTTTTCAAACCGAAAAAGGTAAATGGAAAGCTATTGCTCGTAAAGTAAAAGAATTAAATGAGCGTGGTCAACCAGTTTTAATAGGTACTATTTCTATTGAGAAAAACGAACTTCTTTCTGCATATTTAAAAGAGTCAGGAGTACCTCATACTATACTTAATGCGAAAAATCACGAACGCGAAGGGGAAATCATTGCCCAAGCCGGACGCAAAGGTGCAGTTACAATCGCTACAAATATGGCAGGGCGTGGAATCGATATTAAGCTCGGAGGTAATCCCGCTACCAAAGAAGAACACGAAGAGATTAAAGAATTAGGAGGACTTTTTGTATTGGGTACTGAGCGTCATGAAGCTCGTCGTATAGATAATCAGCTTCGCGGACGTTCAGGACGTCAAGGAGATCCAGGAGAAACTCAATTCTTCGTATCTCTCGAAGACGATTTGATGCGTATTTTCGGAGCAGAAAATATCAAAAAAATGATGGGACGTTTTGGAATTCCTGAAGACGAACCTATTCAAAACGGATTAATCACTCGTACCTTAGAAGGAGCCCAAGCAAAAATTGAAGGTTTTCATTTTGATGCTCGTAAGAATACTCTTGAATATGATAACGTTTTAAATCACCAAAGAAATTCTATTTATAACAGAAGACGTAAAATGCTATTTGCTGACAAAGACGGAATAGAAGAAGTCTTAAATCAAGTTAGAGATTTTAATGCTGAGTTAGAAAAGATTATAGCAGAAAAACGTAGCAAATTAGGCGAAGTTTCTTTCCTTGAGACCGTGCGTCGTATTGCTTTATATACGAATGATACTTTGTGGATGGAGCATCTAGAAGCGATGGATTATTTGCGTAGTTCTGTGAATTTACGTGCTTATGGGCAAAGAGAACCGCTTGTAGAATACAAGAAAGAAGGTTTAATGATGTTTAGAGAAATGGAGCAAGCTTTCAAAGAACAAGTAGCTTCACTTATCTCAAATATTAAAACTGATAATATTCAAATCAATCTCGTCGAAGAAGAGAAAAAAGAAGAAGCTGTTTACGTTACGAACGAAAATGAATCTCAAAATTCTAATTCACCTAAATCAAATGCTCCTCTGGTGGGGCGCAATGACCCTTGCCCTTGTGGTTCTGGTAAAAAATACAAAAAATGCCACGGCGCATAAAGGAAAGAGAGTAGAAATACTCTCTTTTTTATTTATCCTGTCACTCGCGAGCCCCGTCATTTCGCGAATGACAGGGCGAGCGACGGGATTTATCCTGTTGCTTATGAGCTACAGGATTTATTTAAATCTTAAAAATGTGATAAAATATACCTCTATGAACAGAAGAGTTTGGTTTATGTTTTTTACGATATTTATCGATATGTTGGGTATCGGTATTTTATTTCCTGTTATACCTCAACTTTTAGGTAATCCGGATTCACCTTATTTTTTACTTCCGACAAGTGAAGCAGATTTAGGTTTGATATTTTTGGGTCTTTTAGTTTCGAGTTATCCTTTCGCGGCATTTTTCGCTGCGCCGATATTAGGAGCTATATCTGATAAATTCGGTAGACGTCCCGTTTTATTGATTTCAATTTTAGGAACCTCAATTTCTTATTTTATTTTTGCGTATGCAATTTTTATTAAAAATATACCTTTATTATTTTTTTCTAGAATTGTTGATGGAATTACCGGAGGGAATATAGCCGTTGCGCAAGCTGTAATTGCAGATATCACTAAACCCGAAGAAAGAGCTAAAACTTTCGGATTTATAGGAGCTGCTTTTGGGCTTGGTTTTATTGTCGGTCCGTTTTTAGGAGGTATTCTTTCTAGTCCGTCAGTTTTACCTTTTTTTAATGCGACGACTCCATTTATTTTTTCTGGATTTTTAGCTTTGTTTAATGTTATTTCTATTAAATATTTCTTTAAAGAAAGTATTAAAGTTAAAGATGCCACAAGGAAGATAGATTTCTTTGCTTCTATTAAAAATATTGTAAAAGCTGGAAAATTTGAAAATATTCGTTTTCTATTTTTAGTTTCATTTTTATTTAATGCTGGTTTTTCTTTTTTTACTTCTTTTTTTAATGTTTATTTGACTCATAAGTTTAATTTTTCTTCTGCTTTGATAGGTAACTTTTTTGCTTATGTTGGGATTTGGATTATTATTACGCAGGTTTTAGTGGTACGTAGATTATCAAAAAAATATACTGAAATGCAAGTTTTAGGTATAGCCTATATCTTATCAGCGGTAGGAATTATTTTGTATTTGTTACCTGATCAAGCTTGGATGTTACTTTTTATTGTGCCTCTGGCTTCTATTCCTAACGGTGTTCAACAAGCAAATTTTTCAGCTCTTCTCAGTAAAAGAACCCCAGAAAATGTTCGCGGAGAAGTGATGGGTATTAATTCTTCGGTGAACTCTTTAGGTCAGGCAATACCTCCTTTATTTGCTGGAGGTATAGCTGCTATTTTTACTTCATCTACTCCTATTATTTTCGGTGCAGTTGTAGTTTTTTCTGCTGGAATTGTCTTTATTTATAAAGTTAAAAAGGTATCTTTAATATCTTAAATTAATGTTATAATATGAGCGTGAAAAATTTAATTAAAAAACTTAAAATCAAAAGACGCGCAATTGCTTTTTTAGCAAAGGCTAATTTTTTAGGGGATCCAGGTAAAGATTTTAAAATAGTCGGAGTTACTGGGACTAACGGTAAAACTACAACTACAACTCTGCTGGCTAAGATAGCTTTATCTTTAGGTTATAGGGTAGGTCAAATCGGTACAACCGGAATTTATATTAATGGTAAGAAAATTGATTTTGATCAAAAGATACCTACTACTCCGGACCCTTTAGGCTTGCGTAAAATTTTTAAATTAATGCGCAAAGAAAAAGTGAAATATGTTTTTATGGAAGTTTCTAGCCATGCTATGGATCAAGATCGAGTTGCCGGAATAACTTTTACTGGAGGAATTTTCACAAACCTTACTCATGATCATTTAGATTATCATAATAGTTTTGCGGAATATTTCAAAGCTAAGAAAAAGTTTTTTGAAATTTTACCTGAGAAGGCTTTTGCAGTTTCAAATACTGATGATGAACACGGAGCATTAATACTCGAAGGTAGTAAAGCTAAAAAACAAACCTATGGATTTACTGGTGCAGAAAGTTTCCATGGAGAATTATTTAAATCTGATTTTACAGGTATAGAGATGAGGATTAATGGAGAGAATATTAGCTCTAAGCTTTTAGGTAAATTTAACGCTTATAATTTATTAGCAGTTTTTAGTGCTTGCTTTTTACTTCATTTCAATATTAAAAAAGTAGTTATGATTTTAGAAGATATAACTCCTCCCGAAGGCAGATTTGAGTATTTCCATAAAAACGGTATAACTGTGATTGTTGACTATGCTCATAGTCCGGACTCTTTAGAGAAAGCAATTTTAACCGCTAAAAGTATAAAGAATGAAGGTAGTAAACTTATTACTGTATTTGGTTGCGGAGGTGATAGAGATCCTTTGAAAAGAAGAGTTATGGGTAAAATCGGAGCTACTTTGTCTGATATTGCTATTTTGACTTCTGATAATCCACGTAGCGAAGTTCCTGATAAAATCTTAGATCAAATGAAGACTGATTTATCTATGCCTGAGCTTAAGAAAACTGAAACTATT
>JAGOSX010000007.1 GCA_018062065.1 Minisyncoccota bacterium
GCCCAATAATTCCGGATAACGCTCGAGGCTCTCGTATTACCGCTCCTGCTGGCACGAGATTAGGAGCCTCTTATTCATGAGGTACCGTCAATAAACTTCTTCCCTCATAAAAGATCTTTACGCCCCAGAGGGGCTTCATCAATCACGCGGCGTCGCTCCGTCAGACTTTCGTCCATTGCGGAAGATTCTCGACTGCAGCCACCCGTAGGTGTATGGTCCGTGTCTCAGTACCATCGGTGGGGGTCAGGCTCTCACCTCCCCTAGACGTCATAGCCTTGGTAGTCCATTACACTACCAACTAGCTGATATCATACAGGCCATTCCCAAAGCGATAAATCTTTACTCTTGCGAGACCATCTTGTATTAGTCCACCTTTCGGTGAATTATTCAAGACTTTGGGGGATGTTCCTATACATTACTACCTCGTTCGCCACTAAGAAGCAAACCCAATCCAAAACTTGATTCCAATCGTATTGCTACTTTCAGTTTCTCATAACTTCATGGGACTTCTCCGTTCGACTTGCATGCCTTATCCACGCCGCCAGCGTTCATCCTGAGCTAGGATCAAACTCTAACTAAAAAATATTTAATTTAATTAGAACGAAACAAAATAAAAAACAGCATTTGTCCCACCGAAGCATTTGCGAAGGGGGATTGCTTTTTATATTGCTTAGAGTTTGAAACTGCTCGATATAAATTACTTTTATATGAATTATTTTCCTAAAAAATATATAGAGACTTGCTCCCTGATTAATTTGAAAATCAGGGGTTCTCTTAACCCGCACACTTATTTTGTTATCGCGCTTTGCGCATGACAATAGTCAATAACAAAATAAGTGTGCGGGTAAATAAACTATTCCTTTGTCAAAGTAAAACGCCCTATCTAAAAGATAAAGACGATAAAAAGAGTATATACTAAAGCAAAATATAAGTCAAGAGGCTAATAATATATATTTTTATACTTAAAAACCCTTAATAATTAAGGGTTTTTAAGTGATTAAAATTTGTAGTATTTTCTATTTCTCTCCTATATTATATCTATCAAGTATTGCTTCGAAAATAAGCGGAGCTACGATAGTCGCGTCGGATTCAATAACGAACATAGGGGTATCTTTGGTAAGTTTATCCCAAGTTATTTTTTCATTTGGAGTTGCACCAGAATATGAACCGTATGAAGTAGTAGAATCAGAAATTTGGCAGAAATATCCCCAAGGACGCACAGACTCTTTCAAATCATATTTAATACTTGGAACTACGCAAATAGGAAAATCTCCTGAAATACCTCCTCCGATTTGGAAAAATCCTAAACCTTCACCATCACGTGATAATTCTTTATATTGATCATAAAGGTACATCATATACTCTACTCCAGACTTCATAATGCTAGGGGAAATTTCTCCAGCTTTACAATATCCAGCAAAAATATTTCCGAGTGTTGAATCTTCCCAACCTGGAACTACTATCGGTAAATTTTTCTTTGCAGCTTCGAGTAACCAACAAGCGTCCTTATCTCCATCATGATGAGGATCGACTGAACCATCTAAAAGTATTTGATAAAAATATTCGTGAGGAAAATATCTCTCACCTTTCGCTTCAGCTTCTTTCCATTTCTTAAGTATGATAGGTTCGATAACACGAAAAGCTTCTTCTTCAGGAATAGAAGTATCAGTAACCCTACGTTCACCTTGCTCTAAAATCCTTGAGTCGTCTTCTTTAGTAAAGTATCTGTAGTCTGGATAATCTTTATAATGACTATGCGCTACTAAACGAAAAACTGATTCTTCCAAGTTTGCTCCTGTGCAAGAAATAGCATGAATTTTACCGTTCTTGATCATCGGCGCTAAGGTAACTCCGATTTGAGCGGAGCTCATCGCTCCTCCCATAGCAAGCATCATCTTGCCCCCTTTATCTAAATGATTCTTATAAGCAATAGTCGCGTCTTTCATAGCGCGAGAATTAAAGTTGTGAAATAACTTTTTAAATAAATCTAATGTATTCATATCCGTTAAATGTTTAATTAATAATCTAGTTAATTATATAGCAATTTAAAATAAAAATACAATAAAAAAAGTCGTATCCACACTGAGACACGACTCTAATAATTCTAGAGAATGATGGCTTTAAATTTTACAAGCTAAGGATTGTGCCTAGTGAGCTGTTCTCTTTAAATGACTGACTGCTTCCAAGCCGACATACTAGACCAATAAAGCCAAAGAACTATTTAAGTTAAAATACACGAAACTAAAAATTAAGTCAACTATTTTAAAAGCAAGAAGGGTCTATATATCTTCTATTTTTTAAACATTCTAAAAGTTTTTTGTTTTTATAAAAAATAAAAAAGCTTCGGATTTGTAGTCCGAAGCCAAAAGGCAACTAGCCTTGGTCAATTTTTAAGCAAAAAACTGTCGCACCGATATCCTCTGTGCCGTGATCGTTTTTTTAGAGGCAGAAACTCTTCGCTTTTCTGGCCTTTCCAGAAGTCGGGCTTTCATGCAAGGATCTTTGACCAAAAATCCCCCGACTGGTCGATGTATAAAGAACTATACTCATAAACTAAATACTAAATTAAATTAAGTTAAATAACAAGTTTATTCCCCTAAAAAATATTTTCTTTCTTTAACACAAATAAAAAAGACTCTTGTTCCGTAGAACAAGAGTCTTTTAATTGAATAGATAAACTGATTACTCTTTCAATCTTTCTAAAATTTTTTCTTGATAAGCTGAAACAAAAAGTTTTTTAGTATTGTACAAACAAGAGAGCAATTTCTCTCTATCTTCCTTCTCGGCACTTCTAAAGGTTTCTAAAAAAGCTCTAGTATTCATTCCATTTCCACCAGGAATAAATAAAACACCTATTTCCTCATGTTTTAAGCTATCGAGAATTTTTCTATTAGAAAATCCTTTTTGATGGAGTTCTAAAAAAAACTCATCTAAAACTTTAAATTCTTGTGAATTCATTATTTCAGGAAAAGATTTTATAGGAAAAGTAGAAATACCTAAAGTAATTTTTTCTAATTTTTCTTTAACTACTTCTACAGAACTAAAATTATTTTTAAAAAATAATTCCAAGACTGAAGCAGTTCCTTTTCCTATTCCTTGGAATTTTTGGAATCGATCAAAATAAGGAATCATATCAAAAACATATTTCCAACCATATGCTTTTGCTATGTTTTTAAAATAAGAAGAAATTTCAGAAATTTCTTCTATTTTTTGTATCAAAATATCCATTTCGATTTAAATTTAATTGTGAAAAAAATATCAAAAAACTAATTTACTGATATCAGATTACAATATAAGTTGTATTAAGTCAACTATTTCCCTAAAAAGTATTTTCTTTCTTTTTCGGTGAATTTTTCGATAGCAAGAATCAAAAAAAAGATACCACAAGTGGTATCTTTAAAAAAAATTCGAACGCAAGGATAAAGAAAACAAAATATTCAAACGTTCAAAGTACAATATCAATTCTGTGGAACGAACCCCGAAACCGAACCATAGATTTCCTCAAAATACGAAACATCCCCCACACCAAATCCCAAACCATTGCCGCCGAAGACCAAGTACGGAGCATCCGAAAAGACGCCATCACCATCTGGAGAAAATTCATCTCCTGGACAGTCAGTTTCTAATTCTTGCCAATGAACGTAACGTTCAGGATGAACTAGTGCCATGCAACAAACATGAAATTCACCTAACCCGAATTCATTCCAAGCGAAAGTTTCCCTTGCCCTGTTAATGGATTTGCCACGGTGAAACATACCGTACTGCGCTGCAATAATCAGAATGTCCCCTACTTGTTCGGCTTCCAGGTGTTCCAGGAATGAAGCGGTGCGGGCATGCTGACGCAGTTTGCTTGGTACGATTTCACCGTTGCGGTAGTTTGTAAAGCTACGACTGTCGGCTAATTTCGTGTGTACCAAATTCACTGCTTCGCAATACTGGAGGGCTTGCTCCGTAATGGAAGAAAACTGCTTTGCAACCGCAGACACTTTCGGGATAGCAAACCATCCAATATCAGGACAATCGCTTGGCACAAAAGTATCAAAAGCGGGCAGGTTTTTGGCAAATTGGAGTGCCTGTGTCGGATCAAGTCCGAACATGGTAGCAATGATTTTCACCTGTTCTGCAATCGGTTTCGGACCTTTGTACTCTTTGGGGTAGGTGTAGTTTGAGGACACCACCTCATTGGCGTACTTGTTTGGTGTTGTCATTTCCATAATGATAGCTTCAACAGCCTTCTCAACTCTGGACTTGAATTCACCGCCGTTACCGATAATGCCATTCTGGGCATCAGTACTTGTAGGGTTTACTTTACCTACAGCAGTCTTTACAGCTTCTCTGCCAAGATCTGCTACTTTGTCTGTTTGTGCAGACGTGATCGATTTTGTCGTCATTATCTTTTTCCTTTTTTGATTTGAAAAGAACTGGGTCCCGACACCCAGCCTCGAAAGTTAGATAGAGGTCGGGTATCGTTTATTAGTAACATTATATAATTAAAGACTACTTTTGTCAAAAAATAATTTTGTGTAATTTTATTTAAATAATCTAAAAATAAAAGACTAATTATTTCCCTAAAAAGTATTTTCTTTCTTTATCGGAGAATTTTTCTATGGCGTAGCGGAGCATGGTGCGGGGCATTTTAGTTTTATTTTTCTCTAAGAATTCTTTAAGTCTTTTCTCATCTCTCTTCCCTGCTTCGCGTAGCATCCAACCGAGAGCTTTATGAATTAGGTCATGCTTATGATTTAAAAAATATTCACCAAAGTAAAATATCAAATCTAAATCATTATTTTTAATAAAAGCGAAAGTCGAAACGATAGCGATTCTCTCGCTCCAAAGTTTCCTTGACTGCGAAAGCTTAATCAAAATACTTCTATCCCCGCCTGCAGAAGCATTTCGGGCAAGATTTTTATCTTTCAAATACGCTCCTAAAATATTATAAGCAGATACGTCTACTAAATCCCAATTATTAATATAAGGAATATTTTTTAAATAAAATTTTACTAATGCTTCGCATTCTTTTTCAGTTTTCGCTTTTTTATATTTTGTATTTAAAATAATTAATGCTATTAAGCGAATTTCGTGAACTTTATTTTGAATAACTTTTTCTAAATCTTTCAAATCTATCTCAATATATTTACTCGCAATCTTCCTCGAAGCTGGTACGGTCAAACCGTAGAAAATATCCCCTTCGCCGTACTCACCCTTCCCAGTCCGAAAGAACCTCATAGTGAATGCTCCTTTATCTTTATCTCGCAGTTTAGTGACTTCTTTGATTATTAGTTTATCCATAGATTAATAATACAAATTAAAAGCCCTCTTGCGAGGACTTTTTAATTATCAAATTAATGATTATTGAGCAGCTTCTTCTGCAGGCATATCTGCTTCAGGAGTCGCTTCTTCTTCGCCCATAGGCATTTCTACAGGAGTTTCTTCTCCTTCTACTTTTGTTTCTTCTGGTTCCATAGTATTTTTCGATTTAAATTTTTATTAAGACTCGACTGCCTAAAGAGTAGCATTATAAAAGATAATACACAAATAAAAACAAGGAAAGCTATACAATACAAGCTATAAAGATAAATAAATTGCAATTTTTCGAAAAATATGCGAGAATAGACCTATGAGTTTAGTAATCAAAATTTTACCTTATATAGAGATAATCCTTGGGGTTATTCTCGTGCTGGCTATTTTACTGCAACAAACTGGCTCAAATGTTGGTGGTGCTTTAGGAGGTGGGGATAGTTCAAGTTTCCATAGCACAAGACGTGGATTTGAGAAATTTCTTTTTATTTTGTCTATTGTTTGTGCTGTGCTTTTTGTAGCATCAGCTCTCCTTTCAGTGCTCATCAAGGTTTAATTTATATTTCACAAAATATAAAACTTTTTAAATATGAAAAAAATCTATAATAAAATAAGCAGTTTAGAATTGCTAAATAAAACAAAGCAAGCAATTTTTCATTTTTCTAAAACAGAATGGAAAATCTTCTTAATATTATTATTAACTTTAGTAGGTAGCACTATCGCGCTTTTAGTGAATATTAATAATTCTTTCTTAGTATCGGTACCTAAACGTGGCGGAGAAATCAAAGAGGGTATTATTGGCTCTCCGAGATTTATCAATCCAGTTTTAGCAAATACTGATCAAGATAAAGATTTAACTATGCTTGTATATAGCGGACTTACTCGCAAAAACGCAAATGGAGAAATTATCCCGGACTTAGCTTCGAATTATCAAATCTCAAACGATGGACTGAAATATACTTTTACTATGCGAGATAATATTTATTTCCATGATGGAGAGAAAGTAACTGCGGACGATATTGTCTTTACTATTAATAAAATCAAAGACCCAGAAGTTAGAAGTCCGAAGAAAAGTGCTTGGGACGGAGTAGGTGTTGAAAAAGTTGATGACAAAACTATTATCTTTAATCTCAAGCAACCTTATGCTTCTTTTATAGATAATACAACTGTTGGAATTTTACCTGAGCATTTATTCACTAATTCCCCTATTGAACTTAGTCCTCTTAATGAAAATCCTATTGGTTCAGGTCCGTACAAGGTAAGTAAATTGAAAAAAACTTCTTCTGGTACAGCATCATATTATGAACTCAAAAGTTTTTCTAAATTTGTACTAGGTGAACCTTATATAAATAAAATTACTTTAAAATTTTATGATAATGAAGATGAGTTAATCGACGCTTTGTTGTCTGGAGATATAGATCAAGTAAGTTCTATTTCACCTGAGAATGCAGATTTAATAAAATCAAAAGGTATCAAACTTGAAACTACAATATTACCTAGAATCTTTGCTCTTTTCTTTAATCAAAATCAAAATCAAATCTTTACCGATAAAAGTGTATTACGTGCTATTAATATGGCTATCGATAAAGATAGAATCGTGAGAGAAGTTTTGCTCGGTTATGGCGTAGCAATAGAAGACCCTATCTTGCCTGATAATTTCTCTTATCAAACTTTAGAACAGAAGAAAAATATAACTCATGAAGAAAATTTAAAAAACGCTAGTGAGATCTTAGCTAAAAATAATTGGACTAAAAATGCTGAAGGTTTCTTAACTAAGACAGTTACAGAAAATAGCAAGAAGGTAAATAAAATATTAGAATTTTCTATTTCAACAAGTAATGCACCCGAACTCGCAAAAACCGCTGAATTAATCAAAAATGATTTAGAAAGTATTGGAATCAAAGTTGAAATAAAAACTTTTGATATTGGAAATTTGAATCAAATAGTAATACGTCCTCGTAAATATGACGCTTTACTTTTCGGTCAAATAGTTAAAAACGAAGGAGATTTATTTGCTTTCTGGCATTCTTCTCAAAGAAATGACCCAGGATTAAATATCGCAATGTACACAAACGCTAAAGTAGATAAAATCTTAGAAGACGCTTTTAAAACCACAAATGAAAAAGATCGATTAAAGAAATATGCGCAATTTGGAGAAGAAATAAAAAAAGACATTCCTGCAGTCTTTATTTATAGCCCAAATTTCATATACGCAGTATCTAAAGACCTCGAAGGTTTTGATACTAGTAATATCGTAAACTTAGAAGAACGCTTTGCGGAAGTTTATGATTGGAGAGTTCAAACTGAAAAAGTTTGGAAAATCTTCGCTAAATAATTATTAAAATTAAATTAAAAAAAGAAATGCAAAAGAAAAACAGAGTTCCCTTTTCAACTTTCAGTATCGACGATAAAAAAGAAGAAACTAAAGTAACGAAAGAAAATCATACTCACAAAACAACAAAAACCCACGACAAGAAGAAGAATAACAAAGCTTCTACTTTTCAATATTCCAAAAAAAGATTTCCTAATAAAAACGGAAAAACTTTTACTAAAAAAGAAAACGTAAACATCCCTGACCCAGAAAACGGAGTGATCCGTATTATTCCTCTCGGTGGAGTAGAAGAAATCGGTAAAAACATGACAGCTATCGAAATCGGTGACGATATCATAGTAATTGACGCTGGTATGTATTTTTCGAACGAAGAAACTCCAGGAGTAGATTATGTTATTCCAAATACAACTTACCTCGAAGAACGCAAAGATAAAATCCGTGCTTTGATAATCACTCACGGTCACTTGGACCATATCGGTGGAGTACCGGTAGTACTTTCTCGTATTGGAAATCCCCCAGTCTATTCTCGTAATCTTTCAATATTATTAATGAGAAAAAGACAAGCAGAATTTCCTCAACTTCCAAAAATGAAAGAAAATATTGTTGAGAAAGATTCTGTGATTATGTGCGGAAATATTAAAGTTCGCTTCTTCGGAGTGACTCATACTATTCCTGACTCTATGGGTATTATCATAGAGACCCCTCACGGAGATATTGTAACTCCTGGAGATTATAAACTCGATCATATCGATGGAGTAGTTAGCAGAGAAGAAGAAGCAGAATACGCAATCTTTGAAAAAAGAAAATCTTTGCTTTTAATGACAGATTCGACAAATATCGAAAACGAAGGTTATTCCCTTCCAGAAATCAAAGTTCATCAAGGATTAGAAAATTTACTTAAGAAAATTAGTGGGCGTATAATCATCGCAGCTTTCGCTTCTCATATTACTCGTCTCGCTCACGTAGTACAAACTGCAGAAGCTTTAGGCAAAAAAGTAGCTTTAGACGGACGCAGTATGAAAACTAATATCGAAGTAGCAATAGAAGCCGAATATTTCAAACCTAAAAAAGATACTATTATTCCTATCGAAGACGCTGATAAATATCCTCCAAACAAAGTAGTAGTGCTTATGACCGGAGCTCAAGGTGAAGAATTCGCTGCACTTAATCGTGCTGCAAACAAAAGTCACGCGAAATTCAACCTGCACGAAGGAGATACTATTATTCTCTCAGCTTCAGTAGTACCGGGTAATGAACGCGCAGTAGAACGTATGAAAGACGGACTTGCTCGTCAAGGAGTACACGTTATTTCTTATCGTACTGCTGGAGAAGATTTCGTTCACGCTACAGGTCACGGTAACAAAGAAGACGTACGTTGGCTTCATAAGAAAATTAATGCAAAATTCTTTATTCCTATTCACGGTAATCATTATCGCTTGCAAGCTCATAAAGATTTAGCAATTGAATTAGGAATGCCTGCCGAAAACGTCATAGTACCAGACAACGGTTCTATTATAGAAATTTCTGCTGATGGTGAGAAAATTATCAAAAGAAAAGAACGTGCACCGAGCGGACTGATGATGGTAGATGGACTAGCGGTTTCAGACGTGCAAGAAGTAGTAATCAGAGATCGTCAAATGCTAGCGCAAGACGGTATGTTCGTTATTATTGCTATTCTTGATCAAAAAACTGGTAAACTTAAAAAATCTCCTGATTTAATTTCTCGAGGTTTCGTATATCTAAAAGAAAATCAAGAATTATTAAGACAAGTTAGAATCTTAATTAAAAAAGGCACTGAAGATTCCGTAAGTAAAATTAAAATTACTGATGAGAACGGAGCACTTGATAGCGTCAAAGCTCATATTGGAGAAACTATTTCAAAATTCTTATTCCAAAAAACTGGCAAAAGACCTCTTGTAATACCGGTAATCCTTGCCGTATAATAAGAGTTAATGACTAAAGATATCAAAATTATTTATTTGCTCGGTTTTCTTTTTAGTATACCGACAGCTCTAACTTCATATATCAATTCTAGTTTATTAGAACTACATATCAAGCCTTCTTTAGTGGGGCTTGTTTATGTTTTCTCTTCTATTTTAGCAATTATCGGTATGAGTAAATTAGAGGATATTCTAAATGCAAAAGGACTACGGAAAAGCGCTATCATTTTTAGTATTTTTTCTTTTCTTTCTTTATTGTTATTAGCATTTGCTAAAAATAGTAATGTAGTTTTATTTGCCTTTATTGTGCATAATATTACGAATTATTTTATTGTGGCTTGTCTTGATATTTTTATCGAAGATTTATCTAAAAATAAAAACGTAGGTACTTTTAGAGGACTTTATTTAACTATTATCAATAGCTCTTGGGTCATAGCGCAATTAATCTCGGGTAGCATAATAGCAAAAAATTCTTTCTTGGGGATATATTTATTTGCAAGTTTGTTTATGATACTTGTATTGATAATATTCATAACCAATCTGCATAATTTCAAAGACCCTCGATTTAGTAAAGTAAAAATCCTAAAAACTATTAGAAATTTTTTACGAGACAAAAGACTATTACGAATTTACTTAATAAACTTTATTTTAAATTTCTTTTTCTCTTGGATGATTATATATACTACCCTATACCTTCACGATACGATGAAATTCTCTTGGCAAAGTATAGGGTCTATTTATGCGTTTATGTTGCTTCCCTTTGTACTGCTTTCTTATCCTTTAGGGAAACTTTCAGACAAATTAGGAGAAAAGAAAATATTAATTATTGGTTTTATTATTTGGATTTTGGCTACATTATCAATACCTCTAATTACCCTACCGATAGCTTGGATATTTGCGATAATATTATTCTTTACTCGTGTCGGTGCAGCTACAGTCGAAGTAATGTCTGAGAGTTATTTTTTCAAAATAGTTCGTGAAGAAGACGCCGACGAAATCGCTTTTTTTCGTAACACTCGTGCAGTATCATTCCTCATAGCTCCAGCCATAGCAACCGTATTACTCCTTTATTTACCTTCTTTTGTTTATTTATTCTATGTTTTAGGAGTAGTTCTCCTAATTGGCCTCTTAATTGCTTTACGTATTAAAGACGTGAGGTAGTTGCAAAAAATATTATAAAATTGTACTCTTTATGAAAAATTAGATTTTTAATAAAAAATAAACAAATGAAAACAAATAAAACAATAATAGATTTAACACACTCTTTAAATGAAAATATTCCGACCTGGGATGGAGAGAGGGGTTTTGAATTATCTATTAGTTGCAATTATTCTGATTGCACTTCACCTAATACTTTTAAGATAAATAAAATAAACATGAATGCTGGGATTGGTACTCATATTGATGCTCCTGCTCACATGATAGAAGGTTCTAATAATATAGACGAATTGAAGCTTTCGGAATTAATTACTGAATGTATTGTTATTGATATAAGTGATAAGGTAACTGCGGATTATATTATTAATAAAAAAGATATAGAAGAATTTGAGAAAGAAAATGGAATTATTCCAGAAAACTCTTTTGTAATTTTTTATACTGGTTGGGAAAAATACTGGGAAGAAAAAGAAAAGTATATTAATAATCACAAATTCCCTAGCCTAGATACAGAAGTTGCGGAGTTTCTACTTAATCGTAAAATTTCTGGAATTGGAACTGATACTTTATCAGTTGATACAGGAGAGAATGGTTTCCCTGTTCATTTAAAAATTCTAGGAGCGGGAAAATATCTTGTAGAAAATATAAAAAATGCCAACTTATTGCCTAAAACTGGTTCTCAAATTTTTATAGCACCTATAAAAATTGAAGGTGGCACAGAAGCTCCGGTACGTTTATTTGCTATGTTTTAAAATTAAATTTACTTACCACTTGGCGGTGAAACCGCCAAGTGAATAAACTTGACAATATAGAGATATATATTAAACTCATATTGGACAAGATTCATCTTGTGGTGAATCTATTTTTTTACCAAAATGTATAAAAATGTACACACAACTGTTTTTAGTAAGACATGCAGATTATGAGGAAGGTTCTGATCCTCATTTATCTGACACAGGAAGACAACAATCATTAAGACTTGCAGAAAAAATTAAGGCTGGTTTTAATGGAATTCCTGAAAATATAACAATCTGGTCATCATCCGCCAACCGTGCAAAAGGCACAGCCGAAATCATCAAGCAAGAAATGCAACTTGCAAAAATGGTTATTGAAGAAAAACTGTGGAGTGATAACAGGCATCCGGATGATTTCAATTGGCTTTTAGAAAAATTAAAAGCATTCGAAGGAGATGTACTTATTATTGTATCTCACCTTGAGTACGTAAGGTATTTTCCAAGAATCCTAAATTTTCCTAGCAACAATGCTGGTTATGCCGAAGGCGTAAAAATTCAAAATGGTATATGCACAGATTTCAGTTGGAAGTAATCATCAATGCTCTGCAAATGCAGGGCATTTTTATTTTCTTTTATTAAGTAAACTATTTTTGTAAATTGTTTCTTTGTAGGGTTTGAGGCGGCGGATTTTCGGAGCGAGTCCTAGAGATTTTAATTCTTTTTTGAGGTTTTCGGTATAGTGAATTTGATCGTAACCGAGAGCGATATAGTCCGGATACTCTTTAACTATATGAGATAGGTAATTTTTCAAACTACCTAAAACTACCCTGTCAGCAAGTTTAGTTTTCTTTACTAAAGCTTGCCTACGTTTTTCATTATTGAAAGGAAGTTTATTTTTAATTCGAGCAACGTTTACGTCACGAGCAATAGAAACTATTAAAAATGGATTTTTAGATAATTTCCGAGCTTGTTTAAATAAATTCAAATGACCCTCGTGAACTCCGTCAAAGGTTCCAAAAACTAAAATTTTTTCTTTTTTAGGCATAACTTAGTCTTCTTTTTTATAGAAATGTGCAACTAAAACCAAAGTTATCATTGCAAAGAAAACTGTCAAAGCTAGCATTGGTATAGAAATATATCCGTTAAATACACTTACCCATTCGCTAAAGCAAGAAGCCCCAGAAGCATCACAAGGTAATTCAGATGCATTAGGTACAAAGTAATATATAAAATTTTGATATACAGATATCACAAATCCTACAAGTAGCATCGGTAAAGTATATTTCACAACTTTCCTATCTTTACTCCAAATAGCCATACCAAAAATAAATACCATAGGTATAGTAAATATTCTTTGATACCAACAAAGGTAACAAGGTGGAAATCCAACAATTTCAGAATAAACGAGTGAGAATAAAGAAGCAAAAAGTGAAATCAAAAATCCTAACTTTAAATAATGCTTATCTATAAACGCTAAATATGAATTCTCTTTAGGCCCAAGAAATAATAAACCTAAAGCTATAAAAGAACAAACTTGTAGCAAAATAGCTCCTAAACCAAGAAAAGTATTTAAATTGTTTATTGCTTCAAAGTCCATAAATTTATTGTGTTACTGGGGTTACTAAATCAGTTTGACCTTTGGTTGCCTCTTCGGTTGCCGACTCTGTATTTTCTTCGTTATCTTCAACTGGTAATGAGCATCCGGTTTTAGCTGATAAATCGCTCAGACTAACTTCTCCTTGAAATGGACGAGTTCCATCAGCAAATTCCCAAGTCGGGTAACCGGTAATACCTTTATCGATACAAATCTGAGTTTGAGCTTGACCATTTGGAGTTGAACATTCTACATAAGGAAGAAGAGATTTAGAAGAACCGAAAAGTTTCTTTTGATTATTGCAATGAGGGCACCAAAAAGCTCCATAGAAAGTCGCTCCGCTATCTTTCAAACATTGAGCGAAATTATCAAGCTTGCCTGGTCCTGCAACACGCTCTTTACTAAAAACTGCCACTAAAATTAAAATTATTATTACTAAAGCTATAACACCTATAAATATCTTTTGTCTTTTGTCCATAAATATATTATATCAAAAAATTAAACTAATAAAATAGCCGAAATTTTAGGCAAGAAAATTATCATTCCGACAACTAAAGCTAGAATTACGGATAATAAAACTGCCCCTGCAGCTATATCTTTCGTATCTCTCGCGTACGGATGATATTCTGGGCTAGTAAGGTCGATATCTACTTCGAAAGCTGTATTTAAAGTTTCAGTTATTAAAACTATGAAAATCGCAAAGACTAAAGCTATCCATTCAAAATTAGAAATATTTAAAACAAAACCAAGATAAATAGCTAAAATTCCAAAAAATAAATGACCCCAGAAATTATGAGTAGTCTTCATAACAATACTAAGTCCTCGCAAAGCATGAGTTGAACTTTTAATTCTCGCTACAATACTAAATCTTTTATTTTCTTTCATTTCTAAATTATAACACAATTGCCCCGCGCCCAAAGGGCGCGGGGCAATTTATATTTATATCAAATAAATCCTATTTATGATAAAACTTTTCACTTACAACTTTACCATTTTCCCATTTTTGCACAGCAACTTGAGCCATCTTCATAACTCCCCAATCTTTATGAGTAGCATCCATAGATGATTCCATAGTTACGTATCCATTATCTCCATAAGCAATACCTAAAATTTGCATATCGCGAACTTCGGTAATACCATTTACAAAAGCTTCTTCATATGCACGGTTTGCTTCTTTACCTACGCGTGGAGCTTCACCTACTTCTTCCATCACAACGTTATCTGCATAGTACATATCAAAAGCTTCAAGAATTTTACCTTCTTTGATCATACTTGCTAAACTTTCTACATTCTTTTTTAAATCTTCCATAATTTGTTTAAATTATAATTATTAATAATGACCTGATATAATAATAGCATGAAAAAACAAATATCAGAAAAAGAAATTATAGATGCTCTAAACACTCGTTATGCTGTAAAAATCTTTGACAAAAACAAGAAGATCAGCAATGAAGAATTGAATACTATTTTAGAGTCGGGGCGTTTATCCCCTTCTTCGCTAGGACTTGAACCTTGGAATTTTATTGTAGTTAATGATCTTAAAACTCGTGAAGCTATTTACGAATATAGTAAACAACCAAAAGTCTTAGATGCATCACATTTAATTATATTAACTTATAAAACTAATTTAGTAGAAGTAATTAAAGAAAGATTAGAACGCACTGCAAAAATTCAAAATCAAAAATTAGAAGAATTAGAAAGTTATAAAAAATTCTTAGAAGACTCAACAAAGAATAAAACTGAAATAGAATTACAATCTTGGCTCAAAGCTCAAACTTATATACCTTTAGGAATTATGACTTTGACTGCATCTTTACTCGGTATTGATAATTGCCCTATGGAAGGATTTCAAAATGAAAAAATAGACGAAATCTTAAATCTTAAAGATAAAAATTTAAAATCCGTAACTATGCTTGCTTTGGGACAAAGAGGTGAGGACCCGAATGCATTAAAACCAAAAATCCGTAAAAACTTCGAAGAAGCAATAACTATAGTTTAATTATTGATACTGAATATAACTCGGTAGCGGACTTAATTTAGAAAGTAATTCACTAGGTGAATATATTGTAGTTCCTTTTTCTTTTATATCGTTTTTATAGAAAATTTTAAACCCAGTAAATTGTACAGGCTCAGGATAAATATAAAGTTTATGAGTGCTTATTTTGTGCTGTTTTCCTCCCCAACCGTCCATGTGAATCACTACTTGCACTTCTTCTGTAGGTTTTATTTTTTGAGAGTTAGTAAGCATATTTCTCGTATATCGATGCACTACTAAAACTTTTGGAGGTAAATTATATTCTTTAACTATTTGAGACAAATAATTGATAGCGAAATTCACGTCTGTTTCTCCATCCATAGTTCCGACTACTTTACCTGGACGAACTCCGGTTTTCATAGAAAATTCTGGATCAATACCTAGGTGCACGTTAGGTAATTCTAAATATTTTTTAAAATATGGTAATTCATTTTGAATATTAGAAAGCCCAACTTGAATATCGAGGAAAACTATAGCGTTTGCTTTTTCTGCAATTTTTAAAACTTTTTGTATCTCTGAATCAGGCATTCGCGCGCGGTATTTACCGTCTTTCCCTGCTTCACCTTGAGCTACCGTAGCAATATAATGAATAGCAGGAATTACTGGAGTGCTAGGATCAGCAAGCTCCCATTCTTTAACTGTATTAGCTAATTTTTCTAGCATTACACTTTCTTCATATTCTCCTAAAACTCCCATCTTCTTAGAGTATAAATTACCATAATAAGCGACTATACGGTTAAAAGGCAGTATTGCTCCGTCTTTCGGATATACAGTCTTCTTGGGCCAAATTGTAGGCTTTGAAGGCTTAGGAGGGATTAATTCTCCTGTCTTTGTATCGTATTTAGGTTCAGGTGTCGGTATTACAGGATTATTAGCTAAGAATAAAATCTTTTTATCGTAAGCTTCTTTATCTAAGGGTGGGTATTTAGGTTCTTCTTTATTTAAAATAGTATCTATTACCGAAGCAGTATTTTTAGAATTATATTCTTCTCCACCCAATTTAAAATAATTTATTAAAAATAGAATAATACCAAAAACAAGCACGACTAAAAAAATATAAAATATTTTTTTAGTCGTGCTATTCCCCTTTTTTATATCTTCTTCCACGCCCTTATTATAACAAAATAAGGACTTTAGTCATAATAACTAAAGTCCTTAAATAAATTGGAAAATCATAGATCAAAAAAATTTATTTTGCAAATAAACTAAAAAACCTAAAACTTCCCATGCAAGCTTTTCAAAAAAATATTCTAAACAATCCATAATAAAAAGATTTAGTTCTTTCTTAGAATACTAGAAAAAAAAAAGAAAAAGCAATTACTTTTTCTCTAAATCCAAGCAAACTGAATTTAAGCAATATCTTTTACCGGTTTCAGTTGGACCATCATCAAAAACGTGACCTAAATGCGAATCGCATTTATTGCATTTTATTTCAGTCCGAATCATACCGTGAGAATCATCTACTATATATTTAATACTACCTTCTATAGCAGTATCAAAAGAAGGCCATCCAGTCCCTGAATCAAATTTCGCATCCGAATTAAAAAGCGGATTTCCGCAAACTTTGCAATTATACGTTCCACTACTTTTCTCGTATAAATACGAACCCGTAAAAGGAGCCTCAGTTCCCTTCTCTCTTAGAACTCTGTATTCTTCTTCACTTAATTTCTTTTTTATTTCTTCTTCATTCATATATTTTTACTTGTCCCGTCAGTCGCGACTGACGGGATTTATTTAAAACTATCTTCAAAATAAAGTTCGTGGCAAGTGTATCCTCCTTTATTTTTAACTAAATAATCTTGATGATAATCTTCTGCATCGTAAAACTTTTTAAATTCTTCTAAAGTCGTCACTACAGGATCCGGCCATTTACCGCTTTTATTTACTATATCTATCATACTTTCAGCGTCTTTCTTTTCTTCTTCATTTTGATAAAAAATAACCGAACGATATGAAGTCCCTACGTCGTTACCTTGCCTATTTTTCGTAGTTGGATTATGAACTCTAAAAAAGTAATCTAGAATACTTGAATAAGAAATTATATTTTCATCAAAAATTATTTTCAAAGCTTCAGCATGACCTTCGTGATTCTCGTATGTAGGATTTTCTACTATTCCTCCAGAATAGCCAACTTCAGTATCGACAACTCCAGGCAAAGCTCGGAACATTTCTTCCAATCCCCAAAAGCATCCTCCTCCTAAATAAACTGTTCGTAATTTTTGCATTAAAGATTAATATTTAAAATTTTTAAAATAAACGGTGCAAGCGGATCCGCAGTAGTTCCATAAACTAATACTCCTCCCAAAACTCCAGTCAAGAATAAAGTAATAAAACCTAAAACTACTAAAATAAGTACTAGATTTTTATTAGTTAAAACTTTCTCTATCCAAGCAATAAGTTTCGGTAAATAATTTATCTTATTTATAAAAGTGAAATTCTTAGTATTTAAATAATTCGCAACTTCTCCAATCATAATAAGTAAATACATACGAGTAGAAAAATTCGCAAAGAATTCATGCGCTTCTACGAGAGACTCATTTGGACGAGATAAATCTGCTGCTTGCTCTCCAGTCGATAAAGATAAATAAGCGCCCCCTAAACCAAATACCAATAAAACTCTTTCAATATCTCTCCAAGCTACGTTAGGTAGCCATCTATAAACAGGTAAAATCTTAATAATAGAATAAACGAATAATAATGCTATCGGAAAATGCACAAAAATTGGATGAAGATTATACATAAGAATATTATATCACTTTAAATTATTCTAAAGGAATACTAGCGCAATCTATTTTATTATAAATTAAAGAGTTCGCTACAAAAGTCGTATCTGGAACGAGGACTCCTTTTTCGTCTTTAAGCGGATAGCGAAGTTTTATTAATTTATCACTTTTGATTTCGTAAATTTCACTCTCTTTACCCTCTGAACCTTCTACCGTATAAGAGAAAATACTTTCGATTTTATCTTCTTTAATTTCTCCTGAAATATTTCCAAAATATCCGTTCGTTAAATCCGGACCTTTTTGATTTCCATTTTTAGTACCAGTAACTTTTTCGCCTTCAATATTTAAAACTAAAGTCTCATGCACTTCATAAGGAGCTTCTTTAGTCGCAAGTTGATCATAAGCATAACAATTCTTACCTACTAATTTTACTTCTTCGTTTTCATTCTCGACTTGTGTATTTTCATTTTCTAAAGTACTAGAATCTTTTGAAATAATATAATCTACTAAACTAGGAACCCAAAGCTTTTGCGTCGCCAAAGCTCCCAAACCCAAAACTATCAATATACCTAAAATTATTTGTATTTTTCTCATAGGGGTATTATACCAAAAAAACCTAAAAATTAGCATTTAATAAAAACAATAAAAATATATTGCAAAACGATATATAAATGATATACTTTATTTATTATTAAATATAATTAATTTAAATATGAAAAAAAGCTCAACTTTATTTTTGAAATTCGCACTGATTATGCTCGGACTTTTAGCACTTGGATTTTGTTTGTTATTATTCTTTGGTTTCGAAGGCGAAGGTATAAGGCAAGTACCGTATCTGATGCGTTTAATGGATCCGTTTTTGATACTAATATTTACTACCCTTGTTCCCTTTTATTCTGCACTTGTTCAAGCTTGGAAGATTTTAACTTATGTAGATAAAAACATGGCTTTTTCTCTAAATTCGATTCAAGCTTTAAAAAATATTAAATATTGTGCTTTGGTTATGAGTATACTTTATGCAAGTGCAATGCCTATTGTATTTAAATTTGCAGATCAAGATGATGCACCTGGAGTTATCCTAGTCTGGATGGTTGTTATTGGAGTTCCTATCGTGATTGCAGTTTTTTCGGCAGTGCTTGAAAAACTTGTAAAGAACGCATTAGAAATAAAATCTGAAAACGATTTAACAGTTTAATTTTAAAAATATGCCAATCATAATAAACATAGACGTAATTCTAGCTAAAAGAAAAATGAGTGTAACCGAACTTTCCGAAAAAGTAGGGATAACTATGGCCAATATTTCAATCCTCAAAAACGGAAAAGCAAAAGCAGTTCGTCTCGAAACTCTAGAAGCTATTTGCAAAACCCTCTCCTGCCAACCTGGAGATATTTTAGAATATAGGGAATAAAAGACCAGAACCCCTTATTACAAATTTTCTATACAAAGCTGGGAAGCTAGGAATCGAACCTAGATAAGCAGTTCCAGAAACTGCGGTCCTACCGTTAGACGACTTCCCAGCTTTATATATAAAATAAATGTAATTTCTAACGAATCAGATAAAAAACAAAGTAGTTTGTTTTTTATTCCCACCATTACGATCTCCTAATAAAACAATATTATTTTACCATAACAATATAAGTTTGACAAATTAGACTTTATGGTTTATAATGTATGGGAATCAAAAATTGTTATTTTTATGTTTGAAGGAATCGAGGGCCCAGGTCCAAGCATGGACACCGCCCAAAAAATTGCGTTATTTTTTTTATTTTTAATTTTACCTTTTTTGTGGGATGCCGCAGAAAAAGGATTAAAAACAATTTTAAAAAAATAACAAACGAGTCTGGTATCCTTTTGGAAACCAGACTCAAATTCTTTATAAAAAAATATTTTAATGATAAATTTATTCTTTTTTTTGGCTTCATTGGATACCCTAGGTATCAATGAAGGAATAATTGGTGGTACTGATAACGGTACTGTTTATGAAAAAGAGCTACATGTACTGTGGCTCATAAGCATCATAATAATTTATGTATGCAGTACAAAAATATTAATAAAACTAAAAAGAAAAACGCCTAACCCTCCTTCGTGAGCGTTAGGCTATTTATTTTAATAATACTTTTTAATTAATTCTTTATGCTGTTCATAAGTTTTAGAGCAGTGGATTTTTCTTTTTTTATCATGTAAATAAAATAAGCATTCAGTTTTCTTCGGATGATACGCAGCATAAATAGCATCACGTCCAGGATTAGCGATAGCGCTCGGAGGCAAGCCTTTATTTAGATAAGTATTATATTCAGATTTGATTTTTTTATCTTCAGGATAAACAAGTTGCCACCAGCCTTCTTCTTCGCTCCCTTTAGCGTATTGTAGCGTCGCGTCAATTTGCAACTTCATACCACTCCAAATACGATTCCAAATAATTCCTGAAATTAAAGCCATATCTTCTTTACCTGCTGCTTCGCGTTGAATAAGTGAAGCAATTTTTAATACAGTTTCATCGTTTAAAATTTCTACTTTTTTATCTTTGCTTAATTTTTCGATTTGCTTTTCGTATTCGGTAAGCATAATCTCTACTACTTCTTCAGGGCTTTCGTCTTTATCTATGAGATAAGTTTTCGGAAAAAGTTTACCTTCAACATCATCAGTATTTAACGCAAGATGAGAATTTATAAAAGCTTCTTTTTGATTTTCTCCCCAAAGTAATTTCTCCCCTACTATTTCAGCTACTTGCTCTTTACGTAAACCTTCAGGCAATCTGACAACTTTCACGTTAGGATTAGCTAAATCTAAATAAAAAGAAATCTTGGTCAATAAATCTTTATCAAAACCAGCAAAATATAAACTAGATATCAATATACCGAAAATCAAAACCAGCAAAATACCGTATTTTTTCATCCCGTTAGTGAATTTTCAAATTGTTTAAATAACTTTATTTGAAAATGTAATTAAAATTAATAATAAAACTAAACTTATATTTCTCTTCGACTTATTACCCTGTAATGATTTAAAAATCTACTACGGGATTCATATATTTATAATAGCACAAAATCCTTGAAGTCTAAAAGACAAATAGAGCTTTTATTGCTTTTTGTAAATCTAATACAGAGTGCTATAATTTAAATATGAATATACAAGATACAAAAATCTTAATCATCGACGATGATGAGATAATGCTTAAATCTTTAAAAGAAACTCTTATTAATAATGGTTTTCAAGTATTAATTTCTCCTGATGGTGATGCGGGGTTAGTTTCAGCTTTAAATAAAGAACCGAATCTAGTGATCACAGATTTAGAAATGAAACGTGTAGATGGAATAGAAGTCTTAAAAACTATCCGCGATGATCTAACTTGGGGTAAAAATGTGCCAATAATGATCCTAACTAATCACGAAATGAGCGATGTTATCAAAAACGCTATTGCTCCATATTCCCCTAGTTTATATATAGAAAAATCTAAAGTCAGTTTGGAAAATATTGTAGAGCAAATTCTAAACTTACTAAAAATTTCTAAATAATATGGAAAAAAAATCTTTTACTAATCTTTTTCATAAGTACTACATCATCAGTATTTTAGTCGTTTTAATTATTGGTATAACAGCAACTTATTTGACCTATAAACAAACTGCGAAAGAAACCAAAGAAAAATTACTAACAAACGTTTCAATCATTGCAAACACTTTAAATTCTGAAGAAATCAAATCTCTAACTGGAACAACAGCTGATATTTCAAATTCAAATTACCAATCCATAAAAAGTAAATTTGAAAGAATTATTAAACTCAACGATGATCATAGATTTATATATTTATGGACTTATAAGAATGAAAAGGTTGTTTTTTTAATCGATTCAGAAAATCCCATCAGCACAGAATACTCTCCTCCAGGACAAATTTATGAAGAAGCAACTGAGCTTGATAAAGAAGTACTTTTGGGTTTATCCCCGCGAAGCATAGAATTTAGTCAAGACCGTTGGGGTAATTGGTTAACAGCTTTAGTACCGATTTTAGACCAAAACGGAAAAGTAGTAGCTGTTTTAGGAATTGATATGAATTCTAAAGTTTACTGGAATACAATTTATGTAAGTTTAGCTATACCTATAATTTCTACAATATTTATTCTTTTAATTATCATTATAGGTTTTATACTTAGAAAAAAAGAAAATGAATATATAGCTCTAAAAGAAAAACTTTTATCTGTGGCTAGGCACGAATTAAGAGCACCCCTAACAGGGCTCTCGTGGCTCACTGAAACAATGCTAAATAATAAAATTAAACCAGAAGAAAAAAATCAAAATTTAGAAACAGTTCACAATAAAATAAAAGAATTAATAGAAAATGTTAATAAAGTAATAGAAGAAAAATAATATGAAAAATAAATTAAAATTTGGTGGGGTCTTAGCAATAATCACAGGATTAATATTGATAATTGGAGGAGTTTGGGGTATATGCTTTACTTATAAAAACGTATCTCAAGAAAATATTGTAACCGGCGAAGATGCTAGTATTCCAAACGCAAAAGTAATAGGACCTTTAACTCTTAAATCCCAAGCAGATATTATTCGTGAGCACACTTTAAAAATTACTGGTGGCAAAACTTATGCCCAAATGCCAAGACAAATACCTAAATTAGACGAGAAAGGAAAAGAAATACTAGATGCTGATGGTAAAGTTGTATTAGTAGATAATCTATCTCGTAGTATTTGGATAACCGCTACTTCCCTAACGACTGCTTTGAATTTAGCAATTATGTCTTATGCTTTCGCTTCATTAATAATCTTGTTTGGATTAGTTTCTTTATTTACTGGTTATATATTTTTAGAATTAAGCAAGAAATATTAAATGGAAATTAAAAATACAATCGACAAAGAATTAGTAGCTGAATTTATAAGTGAGAGAATAATTGAATCTTTAGAAAAATACAAAGAAGTTTTTTGGTTCGTTACAGGAGGATCCAGTATAGAAATAATTAACCTTGCAAGTTTGCAAATAGCACAACATCCTCACAAAAATTTAACCATAACCTTAACCGATGAAAGATACGGAGAAATAAACCATAAAAATTCAAATTGGGGTAAACTATTAGAAACTGGTTTTAATTTAAAAGATGCAAAAATTATTCCAATACTTTCTGATCAAGACCCAATAACTACTACAGAGAATTTTAATAATTCTTTAAAAGAGATGTTCAATAAAGAAAATTACAAAATAGGGGTTTTTGGTATTGGGGCTGACGGACATACTGCTGGTATTTTACCTCAAAGTATAGCAGTAAATTCAGAGGAATATGCTTGCTACTATGAAACCGAAAAATTTGATAGAATAACTATTACCCCGAAAACAATTTCCCTTTTAGATGAAGGTATAGTTTTTATGAAAGGAGAAGAAAAATGGCCAGTTGTAGAAGATTTATTAAATAAAAATACAAGTATAACAGAACAACCAGCACAAATTTTAAAAACATTACCAAAATTAACAATCTTCACAGATTATCAAAATAAATAAATGAAAATCGCAATAATAGGTTTGGGTAAAATGGGTGAACAAATAGCTCGTAAATTACATGAAAGTAACTTTACGGTCATTGCTAATAATCGCAGTAGTGAAATCATAGATAAAATGAAAGGCCTTGGTATGATAGGTGCTTATTCTAAAGAAGAAGTTATAGCTTCTTTCAATAATGAACAAATCGTTCTTTGGCTTATGATACCTTCTGATACTGTTGATGGTGAATTAGAATCTTGGTTAAATTTATTACCACAGAACAGTATTATTATAGACGGAGGTAATTCTGATTTTAGATTGACTAAAACTAGAGCTGAAAAAATAAAAGACAAAGGTTCAATAATGCTTGACGTTGGTACGAGTGGAGGTATTTGGGGATACAAAAACGGTTTTGCAATGATGGCTGGAGGAGATAAAGAAACCTTTACAAAAATCGAACCTGTTCTAAAGGCTTTAGCAATGCCAGAAGGAGGATATAATCATTTTGGTGAAAACGGAGCTGGGCACTATGTAAAAATGATTCATAACGCTATTGAATACGGAATGATGCAAAGCTTAGCCGAAGGATACAGAATGCTTAAAGAAGGACCTTATCAAGATATAAACCTCGCAAATGCTGGAGAAGTCTGGCAACATCATAGTGTTATTACTTCTTGGTTAAACGAATTGTGCCGAGATTCTTTAAAAGAAAATCCTAATCTCGAAGGTATAGAAGGTTTTGTAGCTGAATCAGGAGAAGCACGTTGGGCTTTAGAAGTAGCCAAAGAATTAAATATCCCTACTCCAGCAATAAGTTCTGCTTTTGATGTACGTTTAGCTTCGCAAAAAGGTGAAGTTAACTTTGCAACAAAACTTTTAGCAGCAATGCGTAATGCTTTCGGGGGTCATAAAATCAACAAAGATTAATGAAAGCGAAACCAACTATTTTAATAATCTTTGGCACATCTGGGGATCTAGTAAAAAGATATATTATACCAGCGATTTTAGAGTTAAAGAAAAGTAAAAAAATAAATCATCATTTTAAAGTCATAGGCGTAACGAGGCAAGTTAATCTAAAAATAGATAATTTAATTGATAATAAAAAAGATTCAAAATATGCTGATAAATTTATGATGATTCATAATATGGATGGAACAAAAAAGCATAATTATTTAAGTTTAATAAGTGAAATCAAAAAAATAGACGAGCAATGGCAAACAAAAGCTGAAATTATAATTTACTTTTCCCTCCCCCCAAAACCTTCTCTAGAAGTAGCAGAAATACTCGGTCAAATAATTTTTTTCCAAAAAAGAAAAATAAAAATCTTACTTGAAAAACCTTTTGGTGAAAATTTAAAAACTGCAAAAATTCAAATTAAAAAATTAAATAAATATTTTACAGAAAATCAAATCTATCGAGTTGATCATTATTTATTTAAAAAGATTATTAATAAAATTGATAATCAAAAAATAAAAATTAGCAATAAAGACATAGAATCAATTTCTGTTAATGCTTTCGAGTCGATAGACGTTAGTAATCGTTTAGATTTTTATGATAAAGTTGGTGCTTTAAAAGATATGATACAAAGTCATCTTTTAGAATTAACTGCGGTGCTTCTCAATAATTCAAAAAATATTAAAAATCCAAATAAAAATCGCTATGAAACTTTAAAAAATTTGGAACTAATAAAACAAAAAACTCAAAAAGGTCAATATAAGGGTTATATAAATCCCAAAATCAATCCTCTCAGCCAGACTGAAACTTTTGCTTCAATAATACTCAAATCAAAAGAAAAAAATATAGATCAAATATTGATTACTTTAAACACAGGCAAAGCATTAGACCAAAAATCAACTTACATAAAAATCAAATACAAAAATAAAAAAGTTATTTTTGTAAAAGAAAAAATAAATCAAAAACACAATTCATACGAACAAGTCATATTAAGTGCTATAAATTCTAAAAAAGATTATTTTGTTTCTAAGGAAGAAGTATTAGAAACTTGGAGAATAATAAATCCAATAATTTCACAAAATAAAACAAAATTATTTATTTATAAAAAAGGAATAAATATAGAAAAAATAAAACCTCATTTCTGAGGTTTTATTTTTTATTTCTTTGCCTTTTTAGGTTTTTTAACTTCTTTTTTTCTACTATTATTTCCTTTTGCCATAAATATTTAAAAATTAATTTTTAATTTCGACTTTTATTTTTTATTGATACAAGCTTTCACGAAAGCAGTGAAAAGTGGATGCGGATTAAGCGGATGAGCTAAGAATTCAGGGTGGAATTGAGTACCTAAGAAGAAAGGGTGCTTGGATTTAGGTAATTCAGCTATTTCCATCAAAGTTTTATCTGGAGAAGTACCTGAGAATACTAAACCTTTTTCTTCGAGTTTAATAATATAATCTGTAGCTACTTCATAGCGGTGACGATGACGTTCTATCACTTCTTTTTGACCGTAAACATTTCTCGCAATAGTTCCTTCTTTTAGCATAGCTTTATATCCTCCGAGGCGCATAGTACCTCCATAAGAATTATTTTTCAAAATATCTTTTTGAGAATTCATAATATCAATTACTATATTTTTAGATTTAGGATTTACTTCACGAGTATTTGCGTCTTTAAGCCCTAATACATTACGAGCATATTCTATAACCATCATTTGCATACCATAGCAAAGTCCAAAATAAGGGATTTTATTTACTCGTGCATATTCTACTACCTTTAACTTGCCTTCTACTCCACGAGAACCGAAACCTCCAGGAACTAAAACTCCATCGAAGTTTTTAAGTTCGCGTAATTTACTTGGGTCCTTTTCAAAATCAACCGCATTATACCAAGTTAAGATTGGCTTACGATTTTCTGCATACGCAGAATACTTCAAGGCTTCGATTACTGATAAATACGAATCTGAAAGCACGAAGTCTCCAGTCTCAAAGTATTTACCTATAACGGCAATCTTGACTACTTGCTTACCGTTATGAGCGTGAGATGCGAAGGTTTTCCATTTATTCCAAAGCTTAGTATCAGGCTTTGTATTTTTGATTTTTAATAAATCACAAATCTTGTCTGAAAGTTTTTCTTTTTCAAAATTCATTGGAATATCATAAACACTATCTACATCCGGAGCAGATATAATCCTATCAGTAGGCACACTACAAGACCAAGCAATTTTTTCTTTTCGTTTCTCATCAAGAGGCCTATCAGCACGAGCTATCAAAAAGTCAGGAGTAATTCCAGAAGAATTAAGCATACGAACTGCGCTTTGAGTAGGTTTAGTTTTCATCTCACCTACTTTAGAAGGAGTTGGTAAATATGAAACCATAACGAAAATCACGTCTTCGGGTTTTTCGATTTTCATCATACGCGCTGCTTCAAGGAAAATCATATTTTGATATTCGCCGACTGTTCCTCCTATCTCAGTAACTACTACGTCAGCTTTCGCAAGTTCGCCAGCTTTCTTAATACGAGAAATTACCTCGAGAGGAATATGAGGCACTACTTCTACGCATTTACCTTTGTATTCTAGATTTCTTTCTTTTTCAATAACGCTTTGATAAACACTACCAGTAGTCATATAATTCACACGAGTCAAATCAAGCTCTAAAAAACGTTCATAGTTACCCATATCTTGATCAGTTTCATATCCATCATTCAGCACAAAAACTTCTCCGTGCTCAGTCGGATTCATAGTCCCAGCATCGACGTTAATATACGGATCGATTTTAATTGCAGTAACTTTTAAATTACGATTTTTTAAAGTAAGTCCTAAAGAAGAAGCAGTAATTCCCTTTCCAACTCCAGAAATAACACCTCCAACAACAAAAATATATTTCGTATTCTTCGCCATTTTATTTATTTAAATATTTAGTTATAGCCAGCAAACTAGATACAACCCCTAATAATATTCCTGATATAAGTATAATTCCAAAAATATAAAAAATGTGTGAAGTGTAATATTCGTAAACGTTTAATCCTAAAAAGCCAGTCATATTTCTCCCTACCCAACTCGTTGCCGGTAAAAATAGCACCAAAGTAAGTATTGCACCAATAATACCGTAAATTGCTCCTTCCACCATAAAAGGACCTGTAACACGCATTTTAGACGCTCCTACGAGGCGCATAATACCTATCTCGTCTTTAGATATAAAGATAGTCAAACGAATAGTATTAAAAGTAACCACAATAGAAATAGCTATTAAGAGCAAGGTTACGATAAGTCCCAATCTTTCAGAACCTTTAATAATAGAATTTAATCTCTCTATCACTTCTTGATTTTGGTAATAATTAACTTTATCAATAATATTAGAAGTTCCTATTACTAAAGCATTGTCTGATTTTAAAAAGTTAGCAATACTTTCATATTGAGAAACTTCTTTAGCGCGAACATTTAAAAATGCACCGAGAGGGTTTTCTTTGATTTCATCTAAGGCTGCAATAGTAGGATAATCCCCTTCGTGACGTTTACGGAAATTCTCTAATGCAACTTTTGCTGAAGTATAAGTAACTTCACGAACTTCAGGTAATTGCTCTAGGGAGGATTTTAAAGTTAAAATTTTATCTTCTGAAGCTCCAGTTGTAAAATAAATAGTTACGTCAACTTTATCCTTAATTTGATTTAAAGAAAAAGTTAAAACAGCTTGAAGCAAGACAAGAGTAGTAATAACTGCCAAAGTCACAGTCACTACCAATACGCTCGCAAAAGAAACGAGTCCGCCTCTTTTAAAATTTAGAAAACCTGATTTGATTACTCTTTTTATATTAAGCCACATAAATTTAAATTAATTATATAACATATTTACCTTCTTTATCATCACGAATAACTTTTCCTTTTTCCATCGTAATAACTCTCTTGCCTACGGCTTCGACTACTCCACGATTATGCGTAGTAATAATCACCGTCGTACCGAGATCATTAATCTTTTTAAAGATTTGCATAATCTCATAAGTACTAACTGGGTCAAGGTTACCGGTCGGTTCATCAGCTATGATAAGTTCGGGTTGATTAATAATTGCTCTTGCTATTGCGAGACGTTGCTTCTCTCCTCCGGAAAGTTGATCTGGAAAATGAAAAATTTTAGTACCTAAATCTACAAGTTCTAATACATGAGGTACATCTGAAGCTATTTCTTCGCTAGATTTACCTACGGCTTCCATAGCGAAAGCAATATTTTCATAAGCTGTTTTATTAGAAAGTAATTTAAAATCTTGAAAAACTACTCCAATACGACGACGAAGTTCAGTTAATTCTTTATTATTCAATTTATGCACATTCAAAGATTCAAAAAACACGCTACCTTCAGAAGGAGCATCTTCTGCTAATATCATTTTTATTAAAGTAGATTTACCAGCACCAGAATGACCAACAATAGATACGAATTCACCTCCAGTAATAGTAAAGGAAACATCATTCAAAGCAACTGAGTCTTTATTATAAACTTTTGAAACATTGTTAAAATAAATCACCTATCTATTTTATCATACTTCCCAAATCGGGCAAAATAAAAACCGAATTAGTCTGAAAATACAAACTAATTCGGTAATTTTTACCTACTACATTAATCTCCTTTAGAATAACTTCTCATTTCCCTAAAAACTCTCTCATTAGTATTAGCAGGACATTGCGGAATACCATCTTTGAAATTTTGACCTTTTATAGGTCCTCTTT
>JAGOSX010000020.1 GCA_018062065.1 Minisyncoccota bacterium
TACTTCTCTTTTTTATATTATTTTTTCTTGCTATAATTTATAGTAATGAACCCTTCGTTTTTAAAAGATATGCCAAAGTTTAAAACTCCAGAAGAGGAGCTTTCTTATTTGCGTTCTCACGTAGAAAAAAGAGAAAAAGAGTTACAACAAATCGGGCATTTTGAAAATGCAAAAGAAAATGCAGTATTAGATACTATAGCTAGCTATAAAGAAACTCCGAAAGAAGAAGTTTTGCATTCTAGCAATGTAATTTCTCAAAAAGAAAAAGAAGGTATAGTTTTAAAATTAAAACCTGAACTTCATGATTCAGTGATGGAAGAGTTGCTCGGTTTTGTTTTGACTAAAGGTATTAAAAATACTTTAGAAATAGTAGAAGCTATGAATAATCCTCATATTGATGATGATTTTCATAGAATTTTGGTTCAATATTTAAAAACCGGAGAAATTATAAAAGATTTAAAAGAAGGAAGTGCAATTTTTAAATCTCTTAATATGACTCTTTTTGAAATTACTTTACCTGCCCCTCGAGACGAAGCTGATAAAAATAAAAGTTTCAAAGATTTTATCGGAGCTATGGAGCAATTCTATGCCGGTATGCAATCGATATCTTTAGACCGACGAAATATTAATGAAGATTATTTTACTTTAGAAATAGCTCTAGATAGTAAAACTGATCAAGTTATAATTTACGCTGGTATTCCAAACAAGCATTTAACTTTATTTGAAAAGCAAATTTTAGCTTTTTATAATGATGCGAAAATTCGTGCAGTGGATGATGATTTTAATATTTTTAATGAGTCTGGTCATTCTGCGGGAGCTTATGCATATCTAGCTCAAAGAGCAGTTTTACCTATTAAAACTTATGAAAATATAGACCACGATCCGATGAAAAATATTTTGAATGTATTTTCTAAATTAAAAACTGAAGGAGAAGGTGCAGCTATTCAACTACTCATAGCTCCAGCGGGGGATAAATTTATAAATGAATTTCATATGATTTTAGATGATGTGAAAGACGGTATGTCTATTAAGCATGCTAATGATAATTTCTATAAATTTACTTCCGCTTTTATAAAAACTGGTAAAGAAATGCTTTTCGGTATGTACGATAAAGCTCCAGACAATAAAGAAAAGTATATGAAAGGCCGTCGTGCTGTGGATACGAATGCTGCTGAAAAAATTGGTAATAAATTAAAAAGTTCAATAATGAAAGTCAATATTCGCATTATTACTTCGGCTGAAACTAAAGAGAGAGCGGATGCAATACTCTCTGAGATGGAGTCTGTTTTTAATCAATTTGAAGAACCAGCAAGCAATTCAATTTTATTTGAAAAGTATTCTGGTAGTAATTTGAAAAGACTTTTCCATGATTTTTCTTATCGTATTTTTTCTCATGAAAAAATAATGCCTTTAAATCTTAAAGAACTTGCTTCAGTGTTTCATTTTCCAGTTGGAATTGCTAATATGGCTCAACTAAAAGAAGCTAAATCCGGTATAGCTCCTGCGCCACTCGAGATGGGTAACGATGGTATTATTTTAGGTATTAATAGTTATCGTGGGCGAGATGTGCCTGTTCATATGAATCGAGAAGATCGCATGCGTCATTTCTATGTTATTGGACAAACAGGTACCGGTAAAACTAATATTTTGCTTAATATGATAACTCAAGATATTCGTAACGGAGATGGGGTTTGCTATATTGATCCGCACGGTACTGATATCCAAACTATTCTTTCTCGTATTCCAAAAGAACGTATTGATGACGTTATATACTTTGACCCTTCTTATACTATGCGACCTATGGGGCTTAATATGCTTGAGTATGATCCAAATTATCCTGAGCAAAAGACTTTCGTCGTGAACGAACTCATGGGAATTTTCAACAAGCTTTTTGATATGAAAGTCGGTGGAGGAGCTATGTTCGAACAATATTTTAGAAATAGTGCTTTCTTAGTTATGGAGGATCCTGAATCTGGATCGACTTTGCTTGAAATTACTCGCGTACTAGCCGATAAAGAATTTAGAGATATGAAACTCGCGAAATGTAAAAACCCTATTATCAAGCAATTCTGGAAATCTGCAGAAGAAACTAGCGGAGATCAATCTCTCGCTAACTTCGTGCCTTATATTTCTTCAAAGTTTGATAACTTTATTTCGAACGATATTATGCGCCCAGTAGTGCTCCAGCAAGAGTCAGTTTTCAATTTTAGAAAAATTATGGACGAGAAGAAAATCTTGCTTGTAAATCTTTCAAAAGGAAGACTAGGAGATATTAACGCGAACCTTATCGGTTTAGTTTTAGTTGGGAAAATTCAAATGGCAGCACTTTCTCGGGTTGATATGTTTGGAAAAAAGATGAATGATTTTTATCTTTATATCGACGAGTTCCAAAACGTAACTACTGATTCGATTTCTTCTATTTTGTCCGAAGCTCGTAAATATCGTCTTTCTCTAAACGTTGCTCACCAATATATTTCTCAACTTGATGAGAAGATCAAGAATGCAGTTTTCGGTAACGTAGGTTCTATGGCTGTGTTTCGTGTTTCACCTGAGGATGCGAATTTCTTAGAAGCAAAATTCAAACCTGTTTTTACTTCACAAGATATTTCTAAATTAGATAATTATAATGCTTATCTTTCTATGCTAGTTAAAGGTCAACCTACTAAACCTTTTAATATTGCTACTTTAGCCCCAGAAGAAGGGAATATGGATTTAGTAGAAAACCTAAAGCAACTTTCATACTTAAAATACGGTCGTGACCGTGAAGAAGTGGAAGAAGAAATAATGGCTAGATATAATATTAGTTAGGTAAGAATACAACCCTTAAATCCCCTTATCAGGGGACTTGATAAATACAAAATGCAGAAATATAAATTTCTTCCATATAATAAAAACTTGGTTTCTGTCGCCAGAGAATTACGGAAAAATCAAACAGAAGCAGAAATAAAATTTGGAGCTTTTATAAAAAACTGCGATTTTTTTAAAAAATATAAATTTACTACTCAAAAACTTTTAGATAATTTCATAGTAGATTTTTATTGTTCCAAATTGTTACTAGTGATTGAAATAGATGGAGAAGTTCATAATTTCCAAAAAGAAAGAGACAAAGAACGAGATAATATTTTGATTCAAAAATACGGTTTCAAAATTATCAGATTTACAAATAAAGAAATTCTAAATGAGATTGATAAGGTTGAACAAAGATTGAAGCAAATTTTAACCCCTTAGACGCTTTATCATGGGAAAATAAAATACAAACGAATTTTTACCTCCCCTGATAAGGGGAGGTAGGAGGGGTTGTATTTAATTGAATTAAAACCCATTTTCTGCTAAGATAACTTTATTACAAGTTATTATTTATATATTTATGACAAGACCAAATGATGAAAAATCTTTGATTATTATCAAACCTGATGCTGTTCAAAGAAATTTAATAGGTGAAATTATTACTCGTTTTGAAAAAAAGGGGTTAAAAGTAGTAGGTTTAAAAATGATGTCTATTCACGACGCTTTAATTGATGAGCATTACGCTCATATTAAAGATAAGCCTTTTTTCCCAGGTACTCGTAATTTTATGACTGTTTGCCCTGTGGTGGTTATGGCTCTTTCTGGTATTAACGCCGTTTCTGCTATTCGTCTTATTGTAGGTCCTACAAGAGCTTGGGAAGCAAATGCAGGTACTATTCGTGGAGATTACTCATTATCAACTCAATCAAATATTGTGCATGCTTCTGATTCAGTAGAAACAGGAGAAATAGAAGTAAAAAGATTTTTTGCTAATGAAGAAATTTTTACTTATCCAAAAATTGACACTGATTTTATCTACGCTGAGCATAAAGAATAATTGTCAACTAATTTTTAGGTTTATAAATTAAAAATTTAGTTTGGTCAAAGTTGTAATTCTGCAAAATTTATGTTTTTTTATAAAAAAAACTTGCAGAAAAATTTCTTTTCGATAAAATATAGGTAGGGTTATTTTTAATAATTACTTAGAACACTAAATTATGGGAGAGTCGATCGAATATATCCGTGGATATATACGTCTATCACCCACGTAGTAGAAATGCTACAGTAATCATTCTAAGATAGCCCTAAGAAGTATCCGTCCCGAGCGTAAGCGAGGGACGGATTTTTCTTTTTTATTAGTTTTTAAGGTATAATATATATAATGAATCGTAAAATTTTATTTTCATACGTAGCAGGAATTATCTTTTTGATTTTTTTACTGAATTTATTAGCAAATAAATTATATTTGTATTCTTCTTTGTGGTATTTTGATATGATAATGCATTTCTTAGGAGGATTTTGGTTAGGATTGTTTTTCTTTTGGTTATTTTATCCTGATTTTTTCCCAAATTTTAAAAATAGTGGAATTTTCAAATTATTTCTCGGTGTATTTTTAGTTGGCTTTCTTTGGGAACTATATGAAATCGGAGTAAATGCTTCTTTTGCACGAGACTCTTTTAACTTATCTGATACAATTTCAGATTTAATTTGTGATATGTTTGGAGGATTGAGTGCTTATTTAATATTGCGAAATGTTACAAAAAATTTACAAAATACTTTATAATATAAATTATGGAAATCGTAGAAAATAAAAACGAAAAGATAGCGCGGTTAGTTTTTGCGGGAGGTACAGGGACTGTTACCGGAGCTAACTTTTTATTTGAGATAGATGGCAAGAAAATTTTAGTTGATTGCGGACTTACTCAAGGTGTAAAACTTGCTGATGATTTAAACTGGGATCCTTTTCCTTATGATCCGAAAGAGATTGATATACTTTTCGTAACTCATGCGCATATTGATCATGTTGGTAGAATTCCTAAACTAATTAACGAAGGTTTTAACGGAGTGATTTACTCGACACACCCTACTCGATCGCTCGCTTTACCTATGATGGAAGACACCGCAATGATTTTATCTAAAAATATAGATTTTGGTTTAGATAAAATTTATGATTTAGAGAATATTAAAAAAGCTTTAAATCTTTGGAAAGGATATAAATACTATGAGAAATTTAAAATCTCAGACGACGTTGAAGTTTCTTTCTTGAATGCAGGGCATATCTTGGGTTCAGCAATGATCAAATTTACCTATAATGGTAAAAATATTTTATTTACTGGAGATTTAGGCAATAGTCCTTCTCCAATATTGCCCGATACTGATAAAATCACAGATATTGATTATATGATAATGGAATCTGTGTACGGAGATCGCAATCACGAAATGCGAGATGAAAGACGTAAATTTCTAGAAGCTGCTATTGAAGATAATTATAAGAGAAAGGGGACTTTATTAATACCTACTTTCTCCCTAGAGCGTTCTCAAGAATTGCTTTTCGAGCTTAACGAACTCGTAGAGAATAAAAGAATACCTGTTATGCCAATATTCTTCGATTCTCCGCTCGCTATTAAACTTACCGAAATATTTAAACAATACAAAGAATACTTTAATGAAGATGCGAAGCGTGTTATGGTTCACGATAAATATATTTTTGATTTTCCTGGACTGCGGACTACTCTTAAATCTGACGAATCAAAAAGCATAAATGAAGCACCTAACCCTAAGATTATCATTGCGGGGAGTGGTATGTCTTCTGGAGGGCGTATAGTGCATCACGAACGTCATTTCTTGCCAGACCCGAATAATACCTTGCTCTTAACTGGATATCAATCTGCGGGGACTCCTGGACGCATGATTCAAGAAGGAGTTAAGACTGTTCGTATATCTCATGAATACGTAGAAGTCCGTTCTCATATCGTAACTATTTCCGGATATTCAGGGCACAAGGATTCTGATGGTTTAGTAGATTTCGTTTCAAATTCAGCTGATACTTTGAAAAAAGTTTTCGTAGTTATGGGTGAACCAAAGTCTTCACTTTTCTTAGTTCAAAAATTGAAAGATAATTTAGGTATTGATGCCTATGCTCCCGAGCAAGGCGAGTCGATAATATTACGTTGTTAAAATTATAATTAATAAAAATATTTAATCGGATGAATCC
>JAGOSX010000021.1 GCA_018062065.1 Minisyncoccota bacterium
AAAAGTTAATCCTAAGTATCTCATTAATAAAAATACAATTATAATAACAATTATTAATTCTATAAAACCTCCTTGTTGATTTTTTGAATTTTTAAAATTTTTCATATTTTTAAATTATACGATAATTCAGAAAATTTTGATAACTTCACTAATTTGATTTATAAGCTGGCAAATAATACATAGGATCCAAATACGCGTTAACTGGGGCTATTGGTTGAGTTAAAGTCTTACCCGGACAACTTTTACTAGGCAGAGTTTGCACTTTAGCTCCAGAACGGGCGTATACGGTCACGTGTAGATGTGGACCTGTAGTATGACCTGTATTACCGCTATATCCGACTACTTCACCTCGAGATATTTTTTGACCTACTGAAACCTTAGATAAAGACAAATGACCATAGGCGCTAGAAAGTCCGTTGTTGTATTCAATAAAAATCCATTTACCGAAACTTGCTCCAGGACAAGTAGTATCAGTATCACCAACACCCGAGACTACTCCGTCAGACATAGCAAGCACTGGCGTACCTACAGAAGCTCTAAAATCGACTCCGGAATGCGAACCTGAGGCGTATAGCCTCTTGGAGCTAGAAGTTTTACCGAAAAGTTGAGTCACAAATACATTTTCAAGTGGCCAAGATAAAACTCCTGACCCTGGTAAACTATTTGGATCTAGAATAAATTTTAATTGGGATTCATAATCACGCAATTCTTTTTCTAAAGCTAATTTCAAAGCTTGTTTTTCTTTTAAAAGTTTTTGATAATTAGCTTCATTGTTTTTAGTTTGAGCTAACAACTTTTCTTTATCTTTTTTATTTTGATCAACTATTTTCTTCTCATCAGCTAATTCGTTTTTTAAGAAAATTAACTCAGCTTTAGCTTTTTCTTCTACGTTTTGAGTCGCTTCTAATTCCCCTTTAATTTCTTTTAAAGATAAAGTATATTGCAAAATCCCCTCTTTAACAGCTAAAATTTGATCTAAGTCGTTCCAAATATTACTTAAATTTTGATTATCAACTAATAAAGATACTAAACTTTTATTCTCTATTTGGTCTATATTTTGAATATTATTTTTAATCGCACGAGTATTAATAGATATAGAATCTTCTTTAGAATTTATTTCTTTGCCCAAAGATTCTATTTTCAAGTTAGTTTTCTCAATTTTATTTTCAGTTAAAGTAATATTCGAAAGTAACTTTTTACGAGTAAGGTCTAATTCTTTGATAGTTTTTGCAAGAGAATTTTTCTGACTTCCTAGTGCATTTAATTCATTTTGATAAGCTTTAATTTCAGCTTCTAATTTAGAAATATCAGTATTTTTTGAATTTATTTTAGTTTCTAACTCTTCTTTATTTTGAGAAAAAACCGAAGTAAAATTCAAAAACAAAAAAAGAAATAAGAAAAAACCTAAAAATAAAAACTTAAATTTATATAGCTTTGTTAAGTCGATTGATCGTTTCATTTTTTCCTATTATAAAAGCAATAATAAAAGGATCTGGTGACTTATCTTTACCTGATAATGCGTACCTTATTGGATGCAGTAATTCTCCTTTAGATTCTAAATTCACAGATATTGACATAAGTGAATTTTTAATGTTATCTATATTAAAATCTTCTTCAGGGATTTTTTCTAAAGTTTCTATTGCTAATTTTAAATTTGAAATAGTTCTTTCGCTAGGAGTATTTTTAAAGTTTAGTTTTTCTTTATTATAATCTAAAGTATTAAAGAAAAAGTCTAACTCCCCTTCTTCTATCATTTTATCTACATCACTCCATTTAGAAATACGATCAAAGATAACAGGCACGAGTTTAGGATTGCGCATATTTTCTGGTAATTTTGCTAAAATATTTTTTTCAATTTCTTCTTCTGAAAGTTTTTTGATATGTTCCTTATTAAACCATTCTAATTTTTGTTCATTAAAAACTGCAGGAGATTTTTGAACTTTTGATAAATCAAATTCCTCAATCAATTCATCGTGACTGAATATTTCCTTTTCTGTACCTGGATTCCAACCAACAAAAGTAACTCCGTTTAAAATTGCACTTGGTAAAAAGCCTAATTTTTCATATTCGGTTAGAGATTTAGCACCTCTTCTTTTTGATAGTTTTAATTTATCAGGACCTAATACAAGCGGTAGATGAGCATATATTGGAGTTGGAGCTCCTATAGCTCTTTGAATTAAAATTTGTCTAGGGGTATTAGAGACATGATCTTCTCCACGAATTACATGGGTAACACCTTCTTCAAAATCATCCACTACGACTGCGAGATGAAAAAGTGGTTCATTAATATTTTTTGCTATTACGAAATCACCTAAGTCTTCTGTATTCATTGTAACTTTACCTTTTATCATGTCGTCAAAAGTTACATCTAAATTAGGGTTTTTAAAACGTATAATTTCTTTAATTACTCCACTACCATCTTTAGCTTCCTCAGAAGATATATAAGCATTGCCTTCATCAATCATTTTATTCAAGTATTTCTTATGCGTTTCTATATTTTCTGATTGACGGTAAAATCTATCGTAATTTAAGTCCATCCATTTTAAACTACTTAAAATATCTTCTTCATACTCTTTCTTGCTTCTTTCTTTATCTGTATCTTCAATACGCAGTATAAATTCACCATAATGCTTTTTTGCAAACAAATAAGCAAAAATAGCGGTACGATAAGCACCTAAGTGTAAAAATCCAGTAGGACTTGGAGCAAATCTTGTAACTATTTTTTTATTTTCTTCCATAAATGCATTTTAGCATTTATTTCTCGTGAGATAAAGCGATATCGATAAGTTCGCGAGCGATCATGCGAGCTCCGTCTTTTTTATAAAAATTCTTAGCATTTTTTGCCATATGATCCCAAACCTTTTGATCATTCATAATTCTTTCAATTTCAGAATATAAAATATTACCTTTCATATTCAACTCTTCTATGACAACGCAAGCTCCAGCCCTAGCATAGCTAAAAGCATTCTTTTTAGAATGATCACCGTTTGAAATAGTAAAAGGGACTAATATAGAAGGCACTCCCCAAGCAGCAATTTCAAAAATAGTACTTCCTGCGCGAGAAAGAATAATATTTGCAGATCCAGATGCCATTTTCATTTGTAAAGGGTTTAAGAAAGCTATAGGATTATATCTCACAGCATTACGATTATTCTCTAGAACTACTTTAGCTCTATCAGAAACGAATTTGTGATTTTTAACTCCAGTTTGATGAATGATTTGATATTTCTCAACTAATTTTGGTAAGGCATCTATAACAGTATTGTTAAGTAATTCTGCACCTTGAGAACCTCCTAAAACTAATAAAACTGGTAAATTTGATTCAAATTTAAAAAATTGCAAAGCTTCATTACGGTCTTCTTTTTCTTCTAATTCTGTACGTACAGGTTGACCTGTATAGACTACTTTATCTTTAGGAAAATATTCTGCGCTTTCTGGGAAAGAAATTGCGATTTTATGAGCAAATTTAGAAGCCCAAAGATTAACTCTGCCTGGAGCTGCGTCTGATTCATGAATAATTAAAGGTATACGTAAAATTCTCGCAGCGAAAACCGTAGGGAAAGCTCCGTATCCACCTTTAGAAAAAATTACATCAGGATATATAGAAAAGATTTTAAATAATCCTCTGATAATTCCGAAAACAGTTTTAAAAATATCAACAAAGTTTTGAAAAGAAAAATACATACGAAGTTTACCAGTATTAATCTCTTCGAAAATTAAATTATTTTCAAACAAGGCTTGCCTATCATAAGGTTCAGTAGAAATATAATAAAGCTTAGCCCCAAGAATTTTATCTTCGGTTAGAATTTGATTAGTTTTTTGAGCAACAGCAATGATCGGATAAAAATGACCTCCTGTTCCCCCTCCTGTAAAAACGATTTTCATATTATGTTATGTCTTTTTTGAAACTTGTAAAATTAAACCTATCGCAACTAAATAAATCATCAAAGATGTACCTCCGTGACTCATAAAAACTAAAGGCACTCCTGTAAGTGGGAAAACTCCGATGACTGAAGCAATGTGTAAAAACGATTGCGCTACCATAAGTATAACAATTCCAAAGACTAAAAGTCTACCAAAATTGTCTGATGCGTTATTGGCAATATGAAATCCTCTTAAAGCCCAAATTAAATATAAAAATATAATAACTACACCACCCACAAATCCAAATTCTTCTCCTAAAACTGCAAAAATCGAATCCCCTTGAGGTTCTGGTAAATAGGTGAATTTTTGAATACTTTGTCCGTACCCCCTGCCTAAAATTCCTCCTGAGCCTACAGCGATTAAAGATTGTTGAACTTGATAAGAAGCCCCTTTAGCGTCACGACTCGGGTCTATGAAGGTTTTTACTCTTTCTTGCAAATAAGGCTTAAAATAAACCAAAACAGCCAAAGAAATAAGTATTACTCCTAAAGCACTAAATAAATACTTCATCGGCACTCCTCCAACAAAAAGCATAGAAATTCCAGTAATGGAAATTAGAATAAAGCTCTTGGTGTCGGGTTGATTAAGTAAAATAAAAGCAATAATAAAAAGCATAATTCCTAGAGGTAATATTCCGTACCGAAAATCATGCACTTTAGACTTCGCCCAAGACAACCAAGCTGCAAAGTAAATAATAAAACCGAATTTTAAAATTTCTGCAGGTTGAAAAGATATAGGTCCTAATTCTATCCAGCGCAAAGCGCCTCCATGAGCAAAACCTAAACCTGGAATATAAACCCCTGCTGTTAAAATAATAGTAAGAAGAAAAATATAAAAAGCATATTTTTTCCAAATTTTATAATCTATTTTTGAAGACAAATACATACCTAAAAATCCTAAACCTAAACCTAAGACAAGTTGCGTAGTCAGAACGCTATAGAAAAGTTTTGCATTTTTCGCTAAAACTCCTAAAGAAGCTGAAGTAAACATAGCAGCTCCAAAAAAAACTAAAATCAAAGTTAAAGTTAAGAAGAAACGATCTACTTTTGAGTGAGATTTTGGCATTTAACTAATTACAAATAAAATAACTCCTAAAATAGCAAATACAATAGAAAATATCCAGTATCTCATAGTTATCTTATAGCTCGGCCAACCTATAGCTTCGAAGTGATGATGAATAGGAGCAACCTTAAAAACTCTTTTCCCTTTTCTGAGTTTTTTCGAAAGCATTTGAATAATGTTCGATAATGAAGTCAGTAGTAACGGCATTGCAATTACTGGCAATACTAAAACTGAATTTGTTAAAAAAGCAAAAACTGCAATAAGTAAAGTGAGAGGCATCATACCTGTTTCTCCCATATAAAACCTAGCTGGTGGAATATTAAACCAAAGAAAAGCTAAAATTCCTCCTGTGATAGTGAGAGCTAAAGCGGCTAAATCGAGTTGATTAGTAGCGAAAGCTATCATAGTGAAAGCTGCAAAAATAGAAGCCAAAACTCCTCCTGAAAGTCCATCTATACCGTCTATAACTCCTCCTGAGAAAGTCGCTAAGGCTACCAATATAAAGAACGGTATAATAAGAAGTCCTAAATAATAATCTCCATAAAAAGGAATATAAATACTATTCATATCGATTTTAAAATAAAACCAACAAGCTACTATAAAAGAAACTAAAACAATAGCAAATATTTTGCTTTGAGTGTACCATTTTGCACTACGAGTGATATTAGTTTTACCGTTGATTTCAAGCAGATCATCGACTAATCCTAAAATAGCTCCAAGCAAAAAAACTGCCAAAGGTATTAACGTCTGAGAACGACTTAAAAAGTTTAAATCATAGAAAATACTGTTTGGAAAAATTAAAGACAAGAAATAAAATAAAAATACTACAGACAAAACCGAAACCCAAATAATACTACCTCCTATACAAGGAACAGAAACTTCTTCTTTTTCAATACGTGAATGAATAGCTTT
>JAGOSX010000022.1 GCA_018062065.1 Minisyncoccota bacterium
CAGTTATCAAAACTGTAGAATACGATCCAAACCGCAGTGCATTTATCGGACTTGCAGTTTACAGAGATGGAGAAAAGAGATATGTAGTTATTCCAAAAGATATTAAAGAAGGCGCAACTTTCATAGTTTCAGAAAAAGCTTCTTTAACTCCTGCAAATAGATTACCTTTAAAGAATATTCCAGTTGGTACTTTTGTTTATAATGTTGAAATCAAAGCAGGCGGAGGTGCAAAAATTTCTCGTTCTGCAGGTATCTTTGCTCAAGTTGTAGCGAATGCTGAAGGTTATACTTCACTTAAAATGCCTTCTTCTGAAATTCGTAAAGTTAGTGAAAATGCTTGGGCTTGTATCGGTACAGTTTCAAACGAAGAACATCACTTAGTTAACTTCGGTAAAGCAGGACGTTCTCGTTGGAAAGGTATTCGTCCTAAGGTTCGTGGTACTGCTATGAACCCAGTAGATCATCCCTACGGAGGAGGTGAAGGACGTCAAGGTAGAGGAACTAAGAGACCTAAAACTCTCTGGGGTAAGGTTACAGGAGGTCGCAAGACTCGTACTCCAAAGAAATACTCAAACGTATTCATAGTATCTCGTAGAAAAGTTGGTAAAAAGAAATAGTAGGGCAAGCTCACTATAAATAAATTTAAAAAAGAAAACCTGAAAGGGTTTTCTTTTGTTATTTAGCGTGAGATAATTAAATATATGATAACTAAAGAATTAATAAACTACATAAAAAGTGAAAGAAAATTAGGAAAGAATGAGGAAATGATTCGAGAGACTTTAATGAAAGAAGGCTGGAGTAAGGAAAATATTAATGAAGGGTTTTCTAAAATAATTTTTTTAAGACTGTTCAAAATAGTATTTTTTACTTCATTAAGTTTGATTTTGTTATTAGTATTTTTGAATTTAATTAGTTATTTCTTTAAAAACACAGCTTTATTTAAAATTTACTTATTTCTATTAAACATTTTACAATGGCCTCTCGTAGTTTTAATAATAAGTCAGTTTTTTTTAAGCACGAAAGGATTATTTGTTAAAAATCACAAATTCCCATTACTTGATTCAATTTTGTATTTTCTATTTATATCTTCATTTATAGTTATTTTATTTATTTTGTTATTTATTTTTTAGAATATCAAAAAATAATTTTAATATTTAACACAAAAAATATTTTAAAAATTATTCTAAAAAAGTGGTTTTTTGAATTGGGTCAATAAAATCAAGGATGTTGACTTAAAGTTTATCTTAAGATAAACTTTAAGTATGGTAAAAATAATTGAATCAAACTTAATAGGTTTTAAGGAACTTCGTGAGAATTCAGAAAAGTATATTGAAGCCGTTGCTCGCGGTAAATCTTTTACTATTGTTCGTCGTTCAAAGCCCATCTTTAAAATAACTCCTGTATCTAGTATAAATGAGGAAAATTGGGAACCTTTTGTTGATTTTAAGGATAAAAACGGTTCAGGTATTAAAACCACAGATTTACTCAAAATGCTAAATAAGTTCAAGTAGAATATGCATAAAAACGAAAAATTATTGCGTAAGCTTTCAAAAGAAGATAGAAATCGTATAATTTTCGCTGTTAATTTAATTCAAGAAAATAATTTTCAAATTTTAGATTTTAAAAAATTAGCAAACTTTAAAAATATTTATAGAGTAAGGGTAGGAGATTTTAGAATAATATTTAAAGTTAATTCTAATTATAATGAAATTTTAGAAATTTTGCGTAGAAGTGAAACTACTTATAAATAATAATATTTTGAAAATAAATTTAAAAAAAGTGGTTTTTTGAATTGGATCAATAAAATCAAGGGTATATTAGAGAGTAGTTGACTTTATTTTTAAATTTGTTAGTATAGAAGAAGCTCTTATAAAGGGGCTTTTTATTTAATAAACATATGACAAGATCACTAAAAAAAGGAATAAACGTTGACGAAAGATTGCTTAAAAAAATAGCTGGTAAAAACCCGCTTCAAACTCCTATGATAAAGACTTGGAAGAGAGCTGCAGTTATTTCTCCGGAAATGCTAGGTTTCACTTTCGGTGTTTATAACGGTAAAACTCATATTGAAGTTTTAGTAACTGAAGATATGGTTGGTCACAGATTAGGTGAATTTTCTCCAACGAAGAAATTCAATAAGCACGGAGGTAAAATGCAAAAAGAATTAGAGCAAAAGAAGAAAGAATCAGAAATAGCTCAAGCAAAAGCAGCTACAGCTAACACAGCAGGTGCAGGTGCAAAAAAGAAATAGTTCGATAAGCTAACTATAAATAAATAAATTTAAATATTAAAAAACAATGAAAGCATTTTTAAAAAATTACAGACAAAGCCCTAGAAAAGTTCGCCTTGTAGCGGATTTAGTAAAAGGTAAGAAAATTGATGAAGCTCTACTTGAGTTAGACTTTTTAGTAAAGCGTGCCTCTTTACCTATTTCAAAATTAATCAAATCCGCAGTAGCGAATGCAAAGGTTTTAGGTATGGACGAAGCGAACCTCATCATTAAAGATTTAACAGTAGATAAAGGTATAGTAATGAAGAGAATGATGCCTCGTGCTATGGGACGTGGTGCAAGAATCAACAAGAGAACAAGTCACGTAACTGTAATTTTGGCTGAAAAAGTAGAAAAAGTTAAAAAATTAGCAAGTAAGAAAGTTGCGAGCAAGAAAGTTGCAACTAAAAAAGAAACAGTAAAATAATATGTCAAAAATCGTACACCCATATGCACATAGATTGATAATTCTAAGAGACTGGAAATCTCGCTGGTTTGCTGATCCTAAGAAATATAAAACTTTTCTTAAAGGAGACGTATTACTACGTGAGTATTTAGAAAAGAAATTACGTGGACTTTATGTTTCTTCTTTGGAAATTGAAAGAAATCAAAAAACAACTCGTTTCATAGTAAAGACTTCAAGACCAGGTTTACTTATCGGTAGAAATGGTGAAGGGGCTACAAAGTTGAAAGAAGATATCTTAAAGAAGATGGATAAATTAGGTCTTCCTCGCCCTACAGATTTAAAACTAGAAGTAGTAGAAATCACAAACCCAGAAGCAGATGCATCTATTGTAGCTTATATGATTGCGGAAGGTTTAGAAAAAAGAATGCCTTACCGTCGTGTAATGAAGCAAGTCCTAGAAAAAGTTATGCAAGCACCAGGAGTAGAAGGAGCACGTATAGTATTAGGAGGACGTTTAGGTGGAGCTGAAATTGCTCGTAGTGAAGAATTAAAGAAAGGTTCTATCCCACTTCAAACTTTCAGAGCAGATATTGATTTCAAGAGAGAAAGAGCAACTTTGGCTTATGGAGTTATCGGTATTAAAGTTTGGATTTACAGAGGTAAGATTTTTTCAAAAAATAAATAATTAATTAAAATATATGTTTACACCGAAAAAAGTAAAATTTAGAAAATGGCATAGCAAACGCGTTAATCCTAAGAGGATGATTGCTGAGACTCGTGGTACAAAACTCGCTTTTGGATCTTTTGGACTGAAAGCTGAAACTGAAGCTCGTATTCGTTCGAATCAACTCGAAGCTGCGCGTAAGGTTGTTTCTCGTACTCTGACTAAGACTGGTAAATATTGGATTCGTATTTTCCCTGATCGTCCTTATACTCAAAAAGCTGCTCAAGTAGGTATGGGAAAGGGTAAAGGAGATCCTCAAGGATATTGTGCAGAAGTTTTACCAGGTCGTTTAATTTTTGAAGTTGATGGAGTAGAAGAAACAGTAGCAAGAGAAGCATTAAGAAAAGCAGGCAGTAAACTTCCTCTAAAAACAAGAATTATAGCAAGAGCAAGTAAATAATATTATGGCAAAGAAAAAAGATTTTAAAAAAGATAATTTGGTTGAAGATTTAGCGAAGTTAAAAGAGCAAGTTCGCGAGCTTAAATTTAACAAACTAAATTCAAAATCAAAGAACACAAAAGAGCAAAAGAATTTAAAGAAAACTATTGCTCGTATGTTGACAGAATTAAATAAAAATAATAAAAATAAATAGTATATGGCAAAGAAAACAACAAGTGAAAAAGAAATAAAGACAGCAAAAAAATCAAAAAGTTTGCTTTCAGGCGTAGTAGTATCTAATAAAATGGATAAGACTGTTGTTGTTTCTGTGACTCGTTTCGTGAAGCATCCTAAATACGGTAAATTCTATAAAGTTAGTAAGAAATACAAAGCTCACGATGAAAATAATAAATATAATGTTGGAGATAAAGTTTTCTTGTCTGAGACTCGTCCGTTGTCAAAAGATAAGAAGTTTATAGTAGCAGAATAATAATTTAAATTTATGATACAAGATAGAAGTATAGTTAAAATAACAGATAATGCAGGAGGTACTATTGGAAGAGTATTTAAGATTTTAGGTTCCTCAAAAAAGCGTTATGCAAGTATTGGTGAGATAATTATTATCTCAGTTCAAACTGCAACTCCTCGTAAAGCTGTTAAGAAGAAAGACGTTCACCAAGCAGTAGTAGTACGTACTCGTAATGCATATCGTCGTAAAGATGGTTCTTATATTCGCTTCGATGATAACGCTGTTGTGATTTTAGATAAAGGCAAGAAAGACCCGAAAGCGGGTCGTATATTCGGTCCAATTCCACGTGAACTAGCAGAGAAAGGTTTCCAAAAGATTATCTCTCTAGCTCCAGAAGTTATCTAGATTTGCCATTAAATTTAGATAAATGAAATTGTTTAAAAAATAAGTTTAAAAAATATGAAATTAAAAAAAGGAGACAACGTAATAATAATCAAAGGTAAAGATAAAAGTAAGAAAGGCAAAATTACTAAAGTTTTACCTAAAGAAGGCAAAGTGATTGTCGACGGTTTGAATATGGTTAAAAAGCATCAAAAACCTCGTCGTCAAGGAGAGAAGGGTACTACTGTTAGTATTTCTATGCCTATTCAATCTTCAAATGTTATGATTGTAGATCCAAAATCTGGCAAAGGTTCTAGAATTGGTAAGAAAAAAGTCGGTGATAAATTCGTAAGAGTTGCTAGAAAAAGTAATCAAGAAATTTAATTATGAAACACTTAACTGTAAAAGAAAAAAATAGTAATGCTTTCGAAGTATTAAAGGGTGCTTTTGGATACAAGAACCAAATGTCTGCTCCAAGATTGCAAAAAGTTGTAATCAATGTTGGAACTGGAACTATGATGAAGAAAGATAACAAGCGTAATGATCAAATCTCTGATCGCTTAGCGAAAATCACTGGTCAAAAGCCTGCAAAAAGAGGAGCAAAGAAATCAATCGCTACTTTCAAAATCCGTCAAGGTGATCCAGTAGGAGTAACTGTAACTCTAAGAGGGGACCGTATGTACTCTTTCTTAGAAAAACTTTTCAATGTTGCTCTTCCTCGTACTAAAGACTTCAGAGGTATTAATCGTTCAGTAGTTGATAATATCGGAAATGCTACTCTCGGTATCAAGGAACACACAATCTTCCCTGAAACTGCAGACGAAGATATCAAAGACGTATTTGGACTTGCTGTGACTATAGTATCGAGTGCAAAGACTCAAAAAGAAGGTTTTGCTTTCTACGAATATCTCGGTATTCCTTTCAAA
>JAGOSX010000023.1 GCA_018062065.1 Minisyncoccota bacterium
TCACACGAGCGGAAAGCAGGCAAACTGCTTTGTCTGCGAGCGAAGTGGGAAGACGGAAGTATGTTTTTCTAGCAAGAAAAACAACTGAGTCCGGGTCTGGAAATTTTGTTTTTGACGAAAAACAAAATATTGTGGCTCACCATCAACAGCTAGCACGAGTAGTGTACAAAAATAACTTCAAGAGACTGTTTGGTTATATAATTAAATTATGAAAATTTTTTGGTCATGGCAAAGTGATATAGATGGCGACATATCAAGGCATTTTATTAAAGAATGTTTAAAAAATGCAGTAGATCAACTCAATGAGGAAACAACTTTCGAGAGCCGAATGGAAGTTGATCATGATACCAAAGATGTCTTAGGGTCCCCATCAATAACTGAAACTATATTTAATAAAATAAAAAACTGCACTGTCTTTATTGGAGATTTAACACCCATAGCCTCAACTCGTAAAAATAAAAAAGTTATGAATCCAAATGTTGCTATCGAGATTGGATATGCATTGGGTTTACTTGGAGATGATAAAGTCGTTACAATCATGAATGAATCATTTGGATCTCTTGATGATTTACCTTTTAACCTCAGACATAAAAGAGGTCCAGTAATTTATTCACTAACCGAAAAAGCATTAAAAAATGAAATCGAACAAGAAGGAAAAAAATTAGTAAGTACTTTTAAGACCATTTTAAAAAAATACATTACAACTGAACCAAAACTGCAATCAGAAAATTTTATAAATTTGGATTTAAATGGTTCTGCGTTATTCTTTGATTTAAATAAACCAATATTTAGGCTTTCAGATGGTGGCTGGAGCCTTCTTAAAGATAAGGAATATTTTTTCAAAAAATTTCCATCGTATGTTTATATAAAAGTATTACCAAAAAAAGAACAGAAATTTACAAAAAGTGAAATAAAAAAAGCTATGTTTGATGGAAATAATTTTAAAATATTTCCGCTATTTAAATCACCAGACCATACACCTGAGGCAAATAAATACGGTTGCATGATAGTAAAATTTGACCCTATCGAGAAAAACTTAATAACTGACTTTGTTCAGGTTTTTGAAAATGGCTCAATCGTAAGTATTTCAGATTCTTTTTTGTTTTATTCTAAAAATAGAATTCCACTTATATCATTTAAAAATGGTTTAGAAAAAATGCTAACTGAAAGTATTAATTTATTAGAAAATATTTTTCAATCAAACATAGACATAGAAGTAGAGGTAGGTTTAGTAAATGGTGATAATTGCACTGTTTTGCTACCCAACCTTCTTGATGGTAGATATTATCCTGAACCAGAAAGAGGTCCTTTAGAACAGGAAAGCTATATAACTAAAAAAATAATTAAATTAAAAGATATTTCTAAAATAGATGAGTTAGTCAAAGAATTCATTCTTTCATTATTAAATGATATTGGAATTGAATTTAAATACGAAGAACACAAATGGTATTAATATTGGAATAAAAATATTTATATTTCAGCAAACATCCAGATGTTATGTTAAAAAGTATTAAATAACTTTATATATATGAACAAAGTAGCCGAGCAATTTAAAAGAGTTGAAAGATGGTATAAATTACTAGAAAAAGTATCTACTGATATAGTACACAACCAAGATTCTAATTATTATGAAGATATCGTTTATGCTTTTTTTCAAAACTGCTGGCATTTAAAAGATTGGATTATTAATTCTAAAACTTTAGATACAAAAATTGTTCATGATTTTATTCATTCTAGTAAAGATTTAGAAATATGTCGTGATCTTGCCAATGGTTCAAAACATTTAGTTATTAATAAACCGTCAGTAAGTTCTGATATTAAAATCAACAAACGAGAATATTCATTAACTATCGGAAGAGGTGATCCTGAAATTAAAGTAATTTATTGGATTGAAGGAATACCTGGAGTTGATGCATTTAGTTTAGCCACAAATTGCTATGCTCAGTGGAAAGTTTTCCTAATAAATCATGGTGTGTTATTAGTTGATTAATTAAGACGCACGAGAAGGGTCGTTTTTTCTTTATTAAATTTATAAAACTGACCTTGTGAGGTAATGAATCAAAAGGTTCTATCACGAGAAGGCTCACAAATTTGCGCTAGCGCCATAAAACTGGTTTTTATTTTTTTACTTCTTTTCCAGCAACTTTTTCCATTGCTTTTATTGGTTTAAGGAAAAGCTTCTTGACTCTTATGAAATTCAAATCTTCTGCATCTTTATTTACATTATCTTTATGAAAATATTTTTTTATCTTTTTTATCATTCCTATATTATTAGTATTATCAATTCGTTCTAATTCGTATAGTGGTTGAAACTCTGTTTTCTCTAAAATAGCAGAAATAAATTTTTCATCATTCACAGCCTGTTCCAAAGCTCTTAATTTATTAATAATCTGAATAGAAAAATTACGTATATCATCTTTGGAAAAATTATTATCTTTGCAAAATTCATGAAATATATTATATGCATTTTTTGAATTCTCATGTATTTTATTGAATTCATTACCTCTTAATGCAGATCCATAATCATAATGAGAAAATCTACCGTCTTTATCTTGTTCAATATTGTGGTTCGGTGTCTCAATATCTCTATCAGAATCGCCAAAAATAGTTTTTAAAAGAAAAATCTCTGCTTCTTTTTCCAATAACTCTCCTTTTTGAGTGTATTCTAAATTATTCTTTCTTGAGAGGAAATCGTTTTCACCAATTCTTATCATTTCGGAAGAATGAAATATTCCTTTTACTAAAAGAGATATAAAATGTTCCCTTAAATGCATCTCTCTTACACCACCCCAATAGTGTTTTTTAAAATAAATATCACCCGTTTCTTCATCTTGAAGTTCTTCTTGTTTATGTTCCTTATTTTTTAGTATAAGGTTAAGCTTATCCGGAATAATAGAATTATTATGGGGATTATTTTGTTCTCCAAAACTTTCTTTCATATGTAGATTATATCATAAGAGCCGAAAAACTCTTTATTTGATATACAATAGGGTTCCAATTTGATATAATTAAGGTCACAGCGTTAAAAAAACAGCACTTTCGTGCTGTTTTTAGCTTTGATTGGCGGAGCTTTTTATCTGTATAAATAATTTATTTTATTTGCCTCTAACTTCCAATAAATTGTATAATTAATATATTACAAATAATTTAAAAATTATGGATTATATTAAAAAAGCTTTTGTTAATTATGCAAATTTTAAAGGACGAGCAAGTCGTAAAGAATTTTGGTATTTTACTTTGTTTAATCTTTTAGTAACAGTCTTTTTAAGTATTTTGAATGTTGATTTATTAATTTTTCTTTATTTCGCTATAGTATTTATTCCTTCGCTTTCTGTTTCAGTTAGGAGATTGCATGATGTTAATAAAAGTGGTTGGTGGATTTTACCTGGAATATTTTTTGGTTTTTTTGAAGATTTTATAGTTAAGTTGGTAGAAAATAAAGACTCAAAAGCAATATTTATAATTATTCCTTTTTTGGTTTATACAATTTGGATGCTTTATTTGAATTTGAAAAAAGGAGATTTATTTCCTAACAAATACGGAGTTTAAAATGTATCTCAAAGTTAAAGTTACAAAATTACTTCTTTAATAATTTTGTAACTTTTGTTTTAAAAGATTCAAAATGGTAATGCATGGGGAAAGGAATCATTTCTTTATTTAAAACATTAAAACCATCTTCTATTAATTTATCTTTTAATATTTTAAATATGTTTGATTTTACTAAAATTAAAGGTGTTTTTTGTAATCCGGTATTAATTAAATCTTTTTTAAAATTATTATAATTCTTTAGGATTAATTTATCAGCTTCCTTGTCTGATAATTTATCTACTGGCGTATAAATAGGATTAATAAGATAAAAACCTTTATTTTGGAAATACGATAAACCTTCTTTTTTAGTTTCAAATTTTTTATTAAATAAAACTGTCATCATAGAACGAAATAATAATTCAGTTGATTTCCCATTAGGATTATAAAAATAACCACCATTAGCAGGAGGTGATTCAAAAATAAAACAGAATTTTATTTTTTCTGGACGATATTTATCTCTTAATTCAATAAATTTATTCACAATTTTATTTTATCATATTTATAAAATATTTTTATGCTAAACTTTATTTATGTATCTCAAAGTTAAAGTTAAAGCAGGAAGTCGTAAGGAAGAAATAGAAAGGGTAAATGAAAATACCTTTCATATTTCAGTGAAAGAAAAGGCTGAGAGGAATATGGCTAATAATAGAATACTAGAAATACTTAGTTTAGAGCTTAAAATACCTATAAATAAAATCCGAATTATTAACGGACATCAAAGTCCGAGTAAATTAATCTCTATTTTAGATTAATCTTATTTTGTATGCAAATATAGATATATATCTTCGAGGGCTTTGACGCCGTCGCCTGCGGCTATGTTGTTTTGATGATAAAGGATATTAGTGCAATCTCCCGCAGCCCAGATTCCAGGAGTAGTAGTTTTATTAGTCCAAGGATCGATTTTAATTCTACCTATTTGATCTATTTCTACTACTTTATTAGCGAAAGTTGTATTTGGAATTTGACCAATTTCTACGAAGATTCCTGAGACGGCAAGTTCGTTTTCAGTATTAGCTACGGTATCTTTATATTTTATTCCAGTTACGAACTTTTCGCCCAAAACTTCGGTGATTATAGCGTTTTTAATAATTTTAAATTTAGGATTTTTAGAGATTTTTTCTACAGTAATTTCGTCAGCTTTAAAGGTTTCAGTGCGATTAATTAAAGTGACTGATTTACAATAAGCGAGTAATTGCGCAGCAGATTCAAATCCTGCATTTCCTCCTCCAACGACTACAACATCAAGATCAGCAAAAACCGGCCCATCACAAGAAGCACAATAGGTAAGTCCCTTGTGTTCTAATCTATCCGCATTTAAAGCTTCTAATTTGCGACGAGAACTACCGGAAGAAATAAGTACAGTTTTAGTTTCAAAAGTTTGATTATCATCAGTTTTCACTATAAAAGTCTCACCATTTTTCTCTATATCTATAACTTTATTACCGACTAGGGTAGAGAGCGTTGCATTAGGGTTAGTATCATTTTTCGCATTAGCTAAAACATGAGCTTTAAAATCTTCGGCAAGTTTGGCTCCAGGAATAGAAACGGTTCCTATCCAGTTATATATTTCTTCAGAAACGATACTTTGACCACCCCATTCAGAAACTATCATTAAAGTATTAAGTCTTTTGCGAGCAGCGTAAACACTAGCTGAAACTCCAGCCGGCCCGCCACCGATAATAATTAAATCGTATATCATAAGTTTTATTATAGCATAAATAAAAATATCCAAAATTAGCTCTTTGCGAAATGCACACATAATTTTCTGCTGAAAATTTGTTCTGCTCGGACCGTCGGCCTACGCAAGGCATTTCTTAAAGACTAATTTTGGATACTGTAGTCTATTTCTTGTTTCTTCTTAAGAAAGCTGGAACTGCAGACCAATCATCACCGTCATCATCGATGATAATTTCTTCTACAGGTTCAGGCTTTTTTTCGATTTTCTTAATGAAATCG
>JAGOSX010000024.1 GCA_018062065.1 Minisyncoccota bacterium
GCTGAACCAACAATTATTGATTTATCAAAATCAAATTCATCTTCAAAGTTTTTAACCACAATATGATGAGCATATTCTTCAAAAATAACACGAATTAATTCTGCATTTAATCTCAACGATGCAATACCGATCCAATCTAAATCTTCATTACTAGGATTTGAAAGTTCTTTTGCACCATCTTGATATTTGCGACAAATTTTACCACCTCCAGTAACAATCACAAAACGATTCCCTTCATTAATTTTTTTAATAATTAATTCTTTAAAACTTTTAAGAAACTCTATATCAATCTCATTAGGAACAATGAGAGAACCGCCAAGTGAAATAATAAAAGTTTCTTTTTCCATATTAATTACTAAAATTTAAAGCTTTTAAAATATCATTATGGACGGCTTCAATACTTTGCTCGCCGTTAATCTCTATAACTTCTATATTTTTATTTTTCAAGAATTCCATAGAAGGCACTACGTTGTTTTTATATTCTGCAAATCTTCTCTTTAATCCTTCTTCCGTATCATCACTACGTCCACGAAGCAAATTACGCTTCATTGCTTCTTCTTCCGACAATTTAATATAAATTATTTTTATATTACCCCTCTTAAAGAAATTCATTTGCGCAAGGAATTCTTCTGATTGATTGATAGTTCTAGGATATCCATCAGCAATAAGAGTTATATTTTCATTTAGAGAATTTATCAGAATATTAGTAAAAATCGCATTAGTCAAAAAATCAGGTTGCAATTTGCCTTTTTCTAAAATTTCTTTAACTAACGATGCAATTTGATTACTACTCGCAGTTATTTTACGATATTCGTTACCAGGGTAAGCGTGGAGTGAGTCTTGATTAAAATTTTTCTTTAAAAAATCTTGTAAAAGAGTTATTTGAGTACCCTTTCCAGATCCAACTATTCCAAAAAAAACAAAGGTATTAGGTTGCATACAATATAGATAATACAAGATTTTACTTGAAAAATCAAGATTTTTGAGTTAAAATACTATTATTATGAAAAAACTTGGGTTTAATATTGTTTTACTAGGAATGATTGCATCTGGGAAAGAAACTCAGGCGAATATTTTAAAGAAAAAATACGCTCTTAAATTTGTCGAGACTGGAGTATATGCTAGAAAACTTTTAAAAGAAAAAAGTCCTGATGGTGATATTGCTAGAAAAACAGCTGGAAAAGGTAAACCCTTATCGACAAAATTATTACAAAAATTTTTAATTAATGAAATAAATAAAAAACCTAAAAATAAAAACCTTTTATTTTTAGGAGGGCGATTAAAACCAGAAGCTCAATTATTAAAAAAAATAATGGACCAAAAAGGTGAAAAAATATTAGCTTTTTATATATCTTTACCAGACAAAGAAGTTTACAAAAGATCTTTAAAAAGAAATGAAAGTAACGTTAAAGAAATTTATAAAATATTTGATAACAAAAAAATGATTGCGACTAGAATAGCATGGCACAAAGATCAAGTTGGTAAAACTGTTGAGTATTATAAAAAATTAAAATTAATGCATGTCATTAATGGAAATCAATCAATAAACAAAGTAACAGAAGATATTGTAGAAAATATAGAACACAAATTAAAAAACCCTTCATAAAAGGGTTTTTTAATTTGTGTTAGTATTCTCGCATTGAGAGTTGAGCATCAACTTTCTTTATAAGATCGAGCACAACCGAAACAACGATAAGCAAACTAGTTCCTCCTAAAGCTACAGTAGTAATGCCTGAAAGGTTTTGAACGATTATCGGCAAGACTGCAATAAAACCTAAGAATAGAGCTCCAAAAAGAGTAATACGAGTAAGTACACGAGAAACGTATTCACGAGTAGAAGCTCCTGGACGAACACCTGGGATAAATGCTCCATTCTTTTGCAAGTTAGTAGCTAATTGATCAGGATCAAAAGTAACAGCAGTATAGAAATAAGTAAACAAGAATACAAATATAAAGTATAAAATTCCGTAAAGAATTGAAGTTTGAGAAAATCCTGCAAGAGCAGTTGCAATACTTTTTACAGTAGGGTTAGTTGCACCTGAAAGCATATTACCGGCAATTTGAGGTAAAAGCAGTATTGATAAAGCGAAGATAATAGGCATAACTCCGGCTTGATTCATACGAAGTGGTAAATAAGTATTACCTCCTCCGTAAACCTTGTTCCCTCTTACTTGCTTAGCGTAAGTTACCGCTATAGGTCTTTCAGCTTCAGTAACAAAAACTACTCCAGCAATAACAAGCAAACTTACTACTAAAAGACTTATATAAACTGGAATTTGAGAAGGGTCAAAAGTAAATATCATTTGACTGATTTGAGCAGGCAAATTCGCTACGATACCAGCAAAGATAATCATAGAAACTCCATTACCAATACCGAATTCACTCATAAGCTCACCAATCCACATAGTAAGTACAGCTCCTGTAATCACAATAATAAGATTAGTAATTCTTTCAAAAGAAGTTAATTCACCTAAAATTCCTTGATTTTCGAGTATAGCAAGCAAAGAAAAACCTTGTATAGCAGCAAAGATAACAGTAAATACACGTGAATATTGAGTAAATTTCTTACGTCCGATTTCACCTTCTTCTTGATACATTCTCTTGAGTGCTGGAACCATAATAGTAAGAAGTTGCATGATAATAGAACTCGTAATATAAGGTCCTACTCCAAGCATTATAATAGATAGATTAGATAATCCACCTCCAGCAAAGATATTTAATATTCCGAAAAATTGATTATTAGAAAGGAAACGATTAAGTTGAAGCGCATCTACTCCAGGAATAGGTACAGTAGAAAGTAAACGAAAAACAAGAAGTGCTCCTATAACAAAAAGAATTTTATTTCTAATTTGTCTATCGAACACCATCATTTTAATTTTACTAAAAAATTTTTGCATATATTTTTATTCTGCGATAGAACCTCCAGCTTTTACAACTTTTTCTTTTGCTAGGGCTGAGAATTCTACTTTAGAGAAAGTTAACTTAACATTAAAATCATTAACACCATTTAAAATTTTAACTTTTGGAATTATTCCTTTTACTTTTGAGATTAATTTTGCTTCTATTAAAGTATTTGGATTAACTTCACTACCAGCTTTGAAAGCTTTAGCAACTTTATCAAGAGAAACTCCTTTAGGTTTAATTTGATAAGAGTTAAAACGGTAACCACGAAGTTTAGGGAATTTCTTGATGATAACTCTCATTTCAGGACGGCGTTTATTACCAGCACGAGCTGTTTGACCTTTACCTCCACGGCCAGAAGTCTTAGCGTGCTTACCTCCACGACCGACGATACGGTCTTTCTTGTTTTTATTTTTTCTTTTTAATTCGTTGATTTGCATGGCTTTTTATTATTCTACTATTTTTCTACTTCTTTGTTATTTACAACAGTTGTTTCAGCTGTAACCTTTTTGTATTTTGAAGATATTTGAGACAAAGCTTCAATAACTGCTTTTGAGTTATTAAGTTTGTTTTTTGTACCTCCAATAACTTTTGCAGTAACGTCTTTTACTCCAGCTAGATTCAAAATATCACGAACTACTGTACCAGCTACTAATCCACGTCCTTTGTTAGGCATTATGATAACTTTTGAACTTGAGTATTTTGCAGATAATTCATGAGGTAAAGACATAGTCTTAGTCAAATGAAGTTTAACCATATTTTTCTTTGCATTGCGGAGAGCTTTGTTGATAGCGAGAGCTGTATCACCTGCTTTACCAAGACCTAAACCAACATTACCTTTTCTATCCCCTGCTATCAAAGCAACAGAGAAAGAAAATCTACGTCCTCCAGAAACCACACGAGTTACGCGACGAATACTAACCATCTTTTGATCGAATTCTGGCTTTGGCTTAGTGAAAGAACTATTCTTTCTCATATTCTTTTTTTGATTATCTCTTTCCATAATTTTATAATAATATTTTATGATTAAAACTTAAGTCCGCCTTTGCGAGCTTCATCTGCTACTAATTTTACACGACCTGTGTATTTAAAACCGTTACGATCAAATACAACAGAAGTGATTCCTTTTGCTTTTGCTTTTGTAGCAATTTCTTTACCTACGATTTGAGCTCTTTCAGTCTTTGTGCCTTTTGTTGTTTTAATATCACTAGCATCTACTAAAGTTACTCCTTTAGTATCATCGATGATTTGCGCATAGATGAATTTATTAGAACGGAATACAGAAAGTCTTGGAGTATCATTAGTACCCTTGATCTTAGATCTGATCTTTGCTTTTAATCTTATTCTTTTGTCTACTTTTGTTTTCATAGATTTTTATATAGTTGCTAGTTTTAAGCAGTCTTCTTACCTTGTTTTCTTCTGATAACTTCGTCGTGATATCTGAAACCTTTTCCTTTATATGGTTCTGGCTTTTTCAAAGCACGCACAGAAGCAGTGAAACTACCTACTAATTCTTTATCGATTCCAGTCACTCCGATATTGTTCTTCTCAACAGTCACAGTCAAACCTTCTGGAATTGCTACTATTACTGGATGAGAAAATCCTAAAGCTAAATGAAGCTCCTTACCTTTTAATTCTGATTTGAAACCAACTCCTTCAAGGATTAATTTTTTCTCGAAAGGTGTAACTACGCCTTTAATCATATTCATTAAGTGAGAAGCATAAGTTCCCCAAAGAGCTTTTGAGAATTTATCATTTCTTTTAACATTCAAAGTAACGTTTACTCCTTCGATTTTGATTTCGATATCATCACGAAATTCACGAGTTAAAGTACCCTTCGGTCCTTTGACAGAGATATTAAGGCCGTCTTTTTTAACTTCGACGCCTTGTGGTATTACTATTTCTTTTTTTCCTATTCTACTCATATATATTTATATTATTACCAAACTTTAAATAAAACTTCTCCGCCAACTTGTTCTTTGCGAGCGTCTTTACCTCCTAAAATTCCTTTTGGAGTTGAAATAACCATTAATCCTTTACCATTTTTAACTGGGAAAATTTCTTTTGCACCAATATATACACGCTTTGAAGGTTTTGAAACTCTTTCTACATCTACTATTTTTGGCTTATTATCGTTATATACTAAATTAATTTCTATAAAAGCTTGACCTTTTTTAGTCTTTTTTGAAAATGAAGAAATAAATCCTTCTTTTTCTAAACAAGCTAAAATAGAATTTTTTAACTTTGAGTAAGGTACTAAAACAGACTCCTTATTAGCAAGGCTACCATTTTTCATTGTTATTATTAATTGTGAAATTATATCCATAAAATTTATTCTTTAAATTACCAAGAAGACTTACGAACACCTGGTAAATTACCTTCGTTCGCTTGCTCTCTAAAGCAGATACGACATAAGTCGAAGTCTCTCATAAATCCCCTTCCACGACCACATCGAAAACAACGGTTTTTAGCCCGTGTAGAAAACTTTGGTGTTTTTAGCGATCTCGCTACTACTGATTTTTTTGCCATA
>JAGOSX010000008.1:0-16883 GCA_018062065.1 Minisyncoccota bacterium
ACTATAATCTGATACATCATCTTTACAGCTTCTACAGGGTATTTACCTTAGGCTGTTTCTTCAGAAAGCATAACAAAATCAGCCCCCGATAAAATAGCATAAGTAACGTCTGTCACTTCTGCTCTTGTAGGGATATTATTCTCAGTCATAGAAAGCATCATCTGAGTAGCAACTATTACTAACTTATTATTTTGATTACAACGATTAATAATGTCTTTCTCAATAAAAGGAATTTGCTCTAAAGGTACTTCGTTACCTAAATCACCTCTAGCTATCATGATCATATCCGCTTCTTTAATAATTTCATCAATATTATAATAAGCTAACTTTCTTTCTATCTTGGCAATAATAGGTAAAACTTTTCCTAAATCTTGCATTTTATTCCTTAACAACGAAACATCTTCTGCGGAAGAAATATAAGACATGGCTACCAAATCAACTCCTTCTTTTAAAACAAATTCTAAATCTTTTATATCTTTTGCGGTAACGATATCTTGTGTGTTGGAATTAAAGCTATGCCCATTCTCAGTATTCATACGTGGACCAGATAAATCAGCAATGATTTTTATTTCGGTATTTAATTCTTGATTTAGTTCTTTAATGTTTTGTATATAATTTGAGTGCTCTGAATAAGTTCCGTGCGAAAAATTTAATCTAATATAATCCATACCTGATTTTATCATTTCGCGTAAAACATCTTTTTCTTTGGTTGCTAGACCTATCGTAGCAATAATTTTTATTTTTTTACTCATTTTCTTTTATTATATTAATTAATCTATTATATTTTACTAATCGTTCGGGTTTAGTTGGGGCTCCAGATTTTAATCCAAAAGCATTATATGCATAAGCTAAATCTGCAATAAAATCATCTAGAGTTTCTCCACTTCGATGACTAACTATAATTTTAATATTATTTCTTAATGCTAAATTTATGGTTTCAAAAGTTTCAGTTATTGTACCAATCTGATTAGGTTTAATAATTAAAGCATTAATAGAATCACTTTTAATCGCTTGTTCTAAGCGTTGTTTATTAGTTACAGTCAAATCATCCCCTACCACAATCAAATCATGATATTTATTTTTCAAAATACGAAAACTATCGAAGTCTTCTTCGTGAAAAGGATCTTCGATAGAATAGATTTTAAATTCAGCAATAATTTCTTCATAGAGTTTTAATAATTGGTTTGAATTTAATTTCACCCCATCTACTAAGTAATATCCATCTTGATAAAAAGACGAAGCAGCTACATCGAGCGCAATTCTCACCTTGTTTTCTAATTTATTTTCTTCAATTGCATGCTTTAATAAAAATAAAGGCTCACGAATAAAATTTAACGGAGGAGCAAAACCGCCTTCATCTCCATAAGGAATTGAATTAAACTTTAAACTTAACATTGATTTTAAAGAATTCATTATACTAAGCCCGATACGAATAGCTTCATTAGGGTCTTTAGTTATTGGTACGATATGATATTCTTGGAAAGCTAAATTATTATTGGCATGCTTGCCACCATTAATTAAATTTAAATAAAGATAAGGGGTAGATTTAGGATTTGCTAAATTATTGATATTTTGAATATATTTATATGTAGGAATTTCCAATAAAGAAGAGCCTAATTTCAAATTAGCAATACTTGCTCCGATCATGGCATTACCACCTAGATTTATTTTATTTTTTGTATTATCTAATTCTATTAATACTTCATCAATATTTTTTTGATCTAAAACATCTAAACCTAATAATTTATTTTTAATTTGATTTTCAATATTTAATACAGCAGTATTTAAACTACCGTCATTATCTCTTAATTCTAAAGCTTCGTGAACACCAGTAGAAGCCCCAGAAGGAACTTTAAAAACTCCAGCTTTACCAGATGAAAAAACACTAACTTCTAAAGCTTTTTTATTGCGCGAATCTAAAATTTGAGTTGCTTTAATATTTTCAATTTTATTCATCTTTTTTAAATAAAATTATTAAATCAGAAACATTTGCATCAGTAGGACCAGTCATTATTAAATCTTCAGTTTTTTCAAAAACAGTATATGCATCGAAATTTTTTAAATGTTCTTTTATATTAATATTTGAATCTTTAATCTTTAAAATGGTTTGCTCATCTAAAAAAGCACCTGCGGATGGACTGTTATCCATACCATCTGAAGCTAAAGACACAAATATTTCACCTTTATCAAAATTACTTAATTCGCTTGCTTTTAAAGCCATATATAAATTGCGTCCACCACTTCCGGAATTACCTGTAACTTTTAATTTAGGTTCACCCGCTGCCAAAACTACAGTATTATCTTCTAATTCATCAAACATTTCCTTTACAGCCACTGAGACTTCATCATATAAATCCGTAGAAATTACTTTTGCTTTTAAACCTAATTCAACTACTCTTTGTTCCATTTTCATAATTGCAGTTTTATTAGAAACCAAAACAAAATTATGAACTTTTTCAAAATACTTATCTTCTTTAGGAGTTTCAATTAAATTAAAATTTCCTAAATTATACTTATTAATTAAAAATTCGGCATCATTAATAGTAGTTTCATCTTTATACGTAGGTCCGGAAGCAACTTCTTTAAACATATCTCCAGGCACATCAGAAAAAATCAAACCTATTACAGTTGCAGGGTAAGCAAATTTTAATAAACCTCCTCCTTTTAATAAAGAGAGATGTTTACGTATTGTATTCATCTCTACAATACTTTCACCACTTTTTAAAAAATGCTCATATAATTTCTCTCCTTGAACGCATTCTTCTTCGGGATAGCACAGCAATGCTGAACCTCCTCCTGATACAATAACAATTAAAAGATCTTTTTCGGTAGAATTATTAGCAATATCAAATATTTTTTTACCTGGTTCTATATTAATTGATGAAGGTTTAGGATGAGAACCAGAATAAGTATCAATATAATTACAAGTCACTTGCTTTAAGCCTATAACAGCACCTTCTTTTATTTTATTTCCTAAAACTTCTTCTAAAGCATTAGCGGCTTGGCAAGAAGCTTTACCGAAACCTATAACCTTAATATTTTCAAATAAATTTAATGGGAAAGCTTGCCCTTGAATATACAAAACGTTATCAATTAATTTAATATTTTTTAAAATAACTTCTTTCGTATTAATAGCTTCTAAGCCATTTTCAATAATATCTAAAACTAATTCACGATTTTTATTAATAGCTATTTGTTTGTAATTCTTGACTCGCATTTTATTTAATTTTATTTAAAATTGCACCTTTTAGGAAAGAATCAATGTTTTCTAATGTAGTTTTTAAAATTTCTTCTTCGGCTTCTTTAGAATAAAAAGCTATATGCGGAGTCACGATAACGTTTTTATGATTAATCAAAACTCTATCTTCAAATAAAGTTTTATAATCATTAACTTTTTCTCTTCTTTTTTCTGAAGCTAATATTTCTAATTCTTCTTTAAGTTCTCTCTCACCTTCGAGTACATCAAGTCCTGCTCCTGCAACTATATCCTCTTCGAGTCCCCAAACTAAAGCATCAGTATCAATTAATTCTCCACGAGCAGTATTTATCAAATAAACTCCTTTTTTCATTTGAGAAATTTTTTCTTTGTTTATTAAATGATGATTTTCTTTATTATAAGGAGCATGCAAACTAATCACGTCTGACTCTTTAATAACTTCATCTAAAGTTTTATAAGTAATATGATTAAGGCTAGCAAATTCTAAATCAGGATATAAATCATAAGCAATGACATTCATATTAAAACCAAGACCCATACGAGCCATATTTTTACCGATTTTACCAGTACCAATAATACCTAAAGTTTTACCTTTCAAATCAAAACCTCTAAAATTATAAATAGAAAAATCCGCATCTTCTTTTAACTTTTCATTTGCAAGGTGAATTTTACGAGAAAGATTAAGCAATAACGCAAAAGCAAATTCTGCAACAGTAGCCGAACCATAACTAGGCACATTAGAAATTTCTATATTTTGTTCGTGAGCAAAATTTACATCAATATGATCATATCCAGTAGAACGAGTAGCTATGTATTTTAATTTTGGTAATTTTGAAAGTATTTCTTTATTCATAACTGAATTAATAAAAACTGAAATAATTTCAGAATCTAATGCTAAAGTAAAATTTTCTTCATTAAGTTTATCTTCAGTAAAAACTACTTCGTGATCTTTTAAATAATCTTTTAATATAATTTGCTCGTGTTCGGGTGTTTCAAAAAATGTAATTTTCATACTTATATTATAACACAAAACTTAACGGAAGATATTCAAGAAACTATTAAAAAAACCTTTGTTTTCTTGAGTATTTTGAGTGTTTTTTGCATTATCATCATCAACTATCACTATTACCCCTTCCCCTTCACGAGCGAAACCGTAGTTCTCGCGATAAAGCTTTTCTTGACCTTTGGGAGTAGTTAAACCTTCAATATCTAAAAGAAGTTTACTTTTTCTTTCTTCTAATTCATCTAATTTTGCTTTAGCGTTTTCTTTATTATTGGTTGTTTCTTGCATCTTAAAAAAAAGAGAAAATACTCCGACTACAAAAAAAATCAAAAGTACTGAAAGAATAAATAAAACTGGCACGGTGTGTAAGATTTTACGTTTTTTAGTTTTAGCTTGAAAATTGTTCATAAAAATGCTAATTTAATTATATGCTTTTTAATAAAAAACATCAAAAAAGAATACAGAGAATTTGGGCTGTAATTTCTATTATTGTTATTGTGAGTATGATTTTACTTTACTCACCTGTTTTCTATCAATAATTATTCTTTTCCTTTAATCATTTTAAGGAAAACGTCTTGAGATATATTAATTTTACCGCGCTCTTGCATGCGCTTTTTTCCGCGTTTTTGTTTTTCGAGTAATTTCTTCTTACGAGATACGTCTCCACCTCCTACTACTTTAGATCCATGCATTAAAACGTCTTTACGGAATGCTGATACTCCTTCAGAAGCAATAATTCTACCTAAAGCTTTAGCCTGAATTTTAAAAGCAAATTGTTGGCGAGGGATAACCTTTTGCAACTTTTCTACTTGTTCACGCGCATCTTCTTCTATGCGACGACGAGATACTACGCGAGTAAAAGCTATCATAACTTCATCTGCAACGATTATATCAAGTCTCACAACGTCAGCTTCTTCATAAGGGAGCATTTCATAAGATATAGAACCGTAACCAGAAGTAATGCTTTTTAAATCATCAAAAAAGTTTCGCATAAGTTCGCGAAGTGGCATGCGGAGAGTTATCGCACTACGATCTTCTCCGAAATTTTCAGTACTTTCTACTTTAGCTTCATGCTCGAACAAAAATGGCATTAAAACTCCAGAATAAATACTTGGAGTAATAATTTTAACTAAAACCCAAGGTTCATAAATTTTTAGTATTTGAGAATCATCAGGGAAAAGATGAGGTGAGTAAATAATTTCTTCTTTGCCATTACGCATTACTACTTTATAAGTGATAGAAGGCATAGTAACTATTAAATGCAAATCAAATTCTCTTTTTAGTCTTTCTGAAATAATTTCCAAATGTAGCATTCCTAAAAATCCACATCGAAAACCTTTACCGAGCGTACCTGAAGCTTCTTCTTCAAAAGAAAAAGCTGAATCTGAAAGTTTTAATCTAGCTAAAGCAAGCTTGAGTTCTGGAAAATCATCTGCATCTTCAGGATAAATCGAAGCCCAAACTACCGGACGAGGGTTCATATATCCAGGTAAAACTTCACTTGGTTTTTTAAATTGAGTAATTGTGTCTCCAACAGAAGCAATACCGGCTTGTTTAATACCGGTTACGATATAACCTATTTCACCTGTTTTAATTTCTGGGGTTGGATTTTCACCTGGTCCGAAAAATCCTACTTCTAAAGCTATAAACTTTTCATTCGCAACAGCAAAAAGCAAAGAATCTCCTTTCTTAACTGAACCTTCGAACACTCTAACATAAACAATAACTCCACGATGAGAATCGTACTTAAAATCAAAAATTAAAGCACTGGTAAAATCTTTTTGAGCTTCGGTCGGAGGAGGCACTCTTCTAACTATCTCAGCAAGTAATTCTTCTACTCCTTGCCCGGTTTTTCCAGAAACTTCTAAAATCGTATCAGGATCAATATCGAGCAAAACTGCAACCTCCATTTTAACTTCATCTATTCTCGCTAAAGGAGAATCAACTTTTGATACAACAGGTATAATTACAAGCCCGCTTTCACGCGCCATTTCAAGAGTAGTTAGAGTTTGTGCTTGGACGCCTTGAGTCGAGTCTACGAGGAGTATAGAGCCTTCTACGGCCTTTAAAGCACGTGATACCTCATAAGAGAAATCTATGTGTCCTGGAGTATCAATAAGGTTTAATTCGTACTTAGTATTATCTTTTTGATACATCATCCGCACCGGTTGCATTTTAATAGTGATTCCCCTTTCTCTTTCAAGTTCCATAGAGTCTAAAACCTGATCGCGCATTTTACGTTTTTCGATAGTATTAGTAATTTCAAGCATACGGTCAGCCAAAGTCGACTTGCCGTGATCTATGTGGGCTATGATTGAAAAATTTCTAATATTAGAAAGCATATTCTACATACTAGCAAAAAAATCAGAAAATTGAAACAGGTTAGATATTTTCTTCAGAAGGAGGTAAGACTTTGTTCTTCCAGAATTTTGTACGCAAAGTCCGAATTAAAGATAAAAATTCTTCATTTTTAAATATATAAAATACTACAGCTCCAGCTAAAATACCGCAAATTCCAGCCAACAACCCTTGCAAAAATATTCCGAAAAAAGTTTCTGTGACAAAGATTGGAGAAAAAGCATTTAAAGCAAAATAAGTTACTAAACCTAAAGCAAAAGACGCCGTTAAACTTTGCAAAAAGCTTTCTAGAATAAAATGTCTACCTTGCATAAAATCTTTCTTAATAAAATACCAAAGTAAAATAAAATTTATTATAGTCCCTAAACTATAAGCAAATGGAAGCATAAGTATACCCGTGCCTGAAATAGAGTCTACTTTTAAAATATGTTCAATAAAAAATCTAAAGGTTTGATTAGTGTTAAAAACAAAAATTAAAACTTTTGCAAAAATTATAATTAAAGTTGCACTGATAAGGTTTATATAAAGAGGCTTTTTAGTATTACCTCCTGCATAATAAGCGCGAGCAAATAAAGCAATCAAACTTTGTGCAACAATTGAAATAGAGAAAAGAGCAAGCGAAGCAGCGACTAATCTCGTATTATCCCAAGAAAAAGTCGGGGTTCCTAAAATAACTCTAACTATTTGAGCTCGTAAAACTATGAACAAAAAAGCTATTGGCAAAGACCAGAAAATAATTTGTCTCGCACCTTGAATTAAATTATTCTTAAAACTATCTAAATCTCCATTTTTAAAAAATCGAGACATATTAGGAAAAGCAGCTACAGCATAAGATAAACCAATAATCGAAAGTGGTACATTCTGAATATTTAAAGATAAATTATACACAGAAATAGACCCAAAAGGCAGAAAAGAAGCTATCGAGACTATAATTATTAAAACGATATTATTGATAGACAAACCCAAAGTTCTAGGTAAAGAAATAGCAACTACGTTTTTGATTTCTTTGAAAGAAATATTATAAATGAAGCTAGTTTTAAAACCAGAAGTTTGAGAAGATAAGAATTGAATTAAAAAATGTAAAATTGCTCCCCCGACTACTCCAATCGCTAAACCAAAAATTCCAAATACAGGATAAAGGAAAACTATACCTAAAATAATTCCTAAATTATAAAAAATTGGACTCAAAGAATAAATAAAAAACTTTTTAAATAATTGAGTAATAGAACCAAATAAATTTGATAAACCTAAAAATACAGGTGATAGCAACATTATCTGAGACATTAAAACAATTTTAGTTTGAGCTAAAGAATTAAAACCCGGAGTAATAAATTTAACCAAATACGGCATCAAGAAAAACGCAAACACTGAAACTACAAACAAAAGTAAAATAAAAAAAGAAAAAACATTATTAATAAAATCTATAGCGTCTTTAGTAACTGATTGAGAACCTTTCATTTTATCTAAAATAAAAGGTATTAAAACCGTAATAGAGAACAAAGAAGCAAAAGATAAAAAAATAAAATCAGGAATACGAAAAGCAGCATAATAAATATCTAGATCAAGTGAAGGTCCGATAAAATGTGCTATAGCTCTGTCTCTAAAAAGTCCTAAAATTTGAGAAAGAAAAGTAAAAGAACCAAGCAGAATAGCTGCTTGATTCAAATTACCATATTCTTTACCAAAAAGACGTAAAATTCTCTCCATTTTAATTCTCTTTTTTATCTTCTGTCTCTTTTGGAGTTTCTGTAGTCTTGTTTCCCTTTAATGATTTTACGTAATCAGCTAGATTTGTATTATTTGGGAAATATCTAAAAGCTTCTTCTGCATAAGAAATAGCGGAATTAATATTACCTTCTCCCTTTTCAAGCTCAGCTAAAAATACTAATCCTTCTCCAAAATCAGGCTTAAGTTTTAGTGATTCTAAAGCAAAATTACGTGCTTCTTTAATATTTTTATCAATAAAGTAAGTACGAGCTATTTCTAATTTCATAAGAGGATTAAGTGGATTTAAACGAGAAGCTTCTGTGTAACTTTCAATAGCTTTAGCGCTTGCGTCTTTGATACCAAGCGAAGCTGCATTTTTATAAACAAAACCTAGAATTTCAAAATTCAAATAATTATCTTTGTTGTATTTTGTAGCGAGCACTGCCCCGTTTACAGCTTCATCTATACTAGTCTGAAGTAATACTTTTTGATTATCCTGTAATTCTTTTTCAGAAGACAATAAATTACTTAACTTTGATAAATAAACTTGAGAATAAGTTCTTAAATATAAATCATTTTGATTGAGCAATAACGCTTTACGAATATATTTTTCAGCACTTTCTACTTCAGTCGAATCTAAAGCTTTGCCATAATAATATACAGAAACAAACTTTTCCATATATTTAAAAGTAAATCCTGCAGTAGCTATCATAATTAAAACTAAAGTTAAAATCGAAAAGAAGCTTTTTCTAGGGTCTTCTAAGAAACTAATAGTTATATAATTATTAGTTTGATTAGTATAAATACCGATAAATATTCCCAAGAAAATAAAAGCTAAAACTAATAAAACAAGACCTGGAGAATATAATACGGAAACAATAAACAAATACAAAGCTATCAAATAATATAAAATCAAGGCGACATCATATTTCTCTTTAATAACTTTGAAAACATTTAAACTACCGTAAACTAAAACTAGAATCAAAAACACTAACCAAAGTAAAGCACCTAGAGCTCCGGAAGTAATCATTAAAGTTGGGATAAGACCAAAACCAATAGAGAATGGGGTATTCCAAAATTGACTATTATTTATAATACTAGGTTTATACAAAGACCAAGCATCAGCAAATTTATTAGGACCAATACCGAAAAAAGGATCATTCTTATAAACATTCTTAGCTACAGTTAAAGTAGTATTGAAAGACGGATTAACTTCTACATTAAATAGTTTAAAAGTATTAGGTAAATAAGTTCCTATAAATTGTCCGGAAATAAAGAAAAGCAGAGAAAGTATAATAACTCCGAAAGACATACTAGGAAATTTTTTATTAACTTTATTTTCTTCATTTTTAAAAGAATAAAGTGATATTTTATAAACGAAGATAATCAAAGCAAAAATTCCAATCAAGCGCCAAACTAAATCAAAATTAACACTAGCAACTAAAAACAAAGATAAAATCAAGACAATAGTTGATACGATTTTTTTTATTTTATCTAAATTTAAAAATTCTAAAACAAAAAGTGAAATTATAGATAAAAGACCAGCAAAAACACCAAAAGAATTCCAAGAACCTAAAAGATTTCCGATATTCCCTTCTAATATACCTAACGACAAAGTATTAGGTATAAAAAATCTTGTGACTTGAAATACAAATAATACTAAACTAGATAAGACCAATCCTTTAAGTAGAAGTTTAGCTTTATTAAAAGAATTAATAACTAAACTAGCAGTAAGTAAAGTTAAAGCCAAGAAAAAAGTAAACCAAAAACTTCCAATATCAAACATAATACCGAAAGATGACATTTTGAAAGAATTTGAAAATATAGCAGCGAGTAAGGTTGCTAAAGCTATAGCAAATGATAACAAAATTAATTTTGATTTAGGCAAAACTATCTTGCCGTCACTAAAACGTGCTCCGGTCCAAGTTATCAAAGAAATTGCTATACCTAATACTAAAAGCATAGTTTTTGAAGTTTCAATAGGAATATTCACGAAAGGAATAACAAAAATAGGTAATAATGAAACTACAACAAAAAACGCCCAATAAGAAATTCTATCTAATATATTTGATAACATAGTTTTATAAACTTAAATAATAATCTAAACTAAAATAACTAATAATATTATACTATAAAAAAATCCTTTAATACAACTAGACAACAATGCTAACTAAACGTCCTTTAATATAAATGAATTTTTTAATTTCTTGATTTGAAATATGCTTCGCAATTTCTTCTCTTTTAAAGATTAAAGATTTTAAATCTTCTTCATTAATATCAGGGTTAACAAAAATCTCTCCTCTAACTTTACCGTTTACTTGAATCACTATTTTAATTTCATCATCGATTAAGAACTTAGGATTAAATTTTGGCCAAGGAGACAAATGAATACTTTTCTTTTCACCGAGAATACGCCAAATCTCTTCGGCAATATGAGGAGCAAAAGGTGCAAGGATTTGCAAAGACTTTTTATAATCTTCTAAACTCACAGATTCTAATTTTTCCATTTCTGAAAATAAAATCATCATACTTGATATAGAAGTATTAAAATACATATTTTCAATATCTTCCGAAACTTTCTTTATAGTTTTATTAAGTAAAATTTTAAATTCTTTATTTTGACTTTTAATATTTTTCACTTTTGGAATTATCCGCCAAACTCTTTCCAAAAATCTTCGAGGTCCAATCATACTATCAGTGTTCCAAGAGACAACTTGATCGAAAGGACCCATGAACATCTCATAAATCCTTAAAGTATCTGCTCCGTATGTCTTTACTAAGTCATCTGGATTTACAGTATTGCCTTTTGATTTAGACATCTTTTCTCCACCATTAGCTAAAATCATTCCATGAGAAGTTCTTTTAGTATAAGGTTCTTTAGTAGGAACTAATTTCAAATCATATAAAAATTTGTGCCAGAAACGAGAATAAAGTAAATGCAAAGTCGTATGTTCCATACCACCATTATACCAATCCACAGGAGTAAAATATTTTAAATTCTTTTTACTTGCAAATTCTTTTTTGTTTTTTGGATCTACATAACGAAGATAATACCAAGAACTTCCTGCCCAGTTAGGCATAGTGTCAGTTTCCCTTTTCGCAGGTTTTTTACATTGTGGGCATTTTACATTAATCCATTTTGAAATATTAGCTAAAGGACTTTCTCCGTTATCTGTAGGTGTATAAGATTTTACTTTTGGTAGAACTACAGGTAAATCTTTTTCAGGAACTGAAACCCAACCACAATCTTTACAATTAATTAAAGGTATAGGTTCACCCCAATATCTTTGTCGTGAAAAAACCCAATCACGAAGTTTGTATGTTGTCTTTCTCTTTGCAAAATTATTTTTCTCTAAGAAGAGAGCAATCTCTTGCCTATTTTCGCCACCCTTTTTACCTTTAAATTCTAAAGGCTCATTCAAAATTCCATTTTGCATATCTGAAAAACAAATTTCAAAATTTTTCACTTGCTTTTTTAGAACTTCATCTTCTGGAAAAATAACTGCTTTTAATTTAATTCCATATTTCTTAGCAAAAATAAAATCACGTTCATCGTGCGCTGAACATTTAACAATACCAGTACCATAATCCTTTAAAGCAAAGCTTGCAATCCATATAGGTAAATCTCCATTTCCCAAAGGATCCACTCCATAACAACCAGTAAATATTCCCTCTACATCTTTATATTCATCTCCTAATTTATTTCTTTTTTCGGTTATTTCATTTGCTTTCTTTAGAATCTCTTCTTTATTATTTATCTTCTCTAAAAGTCTTAGTAGTAATGGGTGATCTGGAGCAATGGCAAAAAAAGTATCAGCATAACAAGCTTCAAAATGCGCCGAAAAAGTATCAATAACAATATCTGAATCTTTAACCTTAGTACTAAATATCAATCCCTCACTTTTTCCTATCCAATTTCTTTGTTGGGTTTTTATTTTTTCTAAATAGTTCACAGTATCTAAATCTTTATCTAGACGGTCAGCGTATTTTGTAATGGCAAGCATCCATTGTTCTTTTTCTTTTTTTACAACAGGTCCACCGCAACGTTCACACATACCACCAACGACTTCTTCATTAGCTAAACCAATTTTACAAGAAATACACCAATTTATTTCTATCTTTTTTTTATAAGCTAAACCTTTTTTAAAAAATTGTAAAAATATCCATTGAGTCCATTTATAATATTGGGGATCAGTAGTATTCACCTCACGAGCCCAATCGAAAGAAAAACCTATACTTTTTAATTGTTTACGGAAAGTATCAGTATTTTGTTTTGTAACTTTTCCCGGATGAATTCCAGTTTTTATAGCATAATTCTCAGTCGGTAGCCCAAAAGCATCCCAACCTATTGGATATAAAACATTAAACCCTTGCATTCTTCTTTTACGAGAGATTATATCCATAGCTGTATTACTACGAATATGACCTACGTGTAGACCTGCTCCTGAAGGATATGGAAATTCTATTAAACCGTAGAATTTTTTCTTTTTAGATTTATTACTCGCTTCATAGATTTTCTTCTTTTCCCATTCTTTCTGCCATTTTTTTTCGATTTTTAGGTGATTATATTCTTTTTGCATTTTCATATTTTATCTTAAATTTTGTTTTTCAAATGGTGGATATATGTCTTTGTCTATTGTTCGTTCGAAACAAGTATAACCAGCCTCATGTGCCCAAGATTCGTTAACTCCACCAGGATATGGATAAGAACTTACAGCAATATCTTTACCTCCTAAAGGAATAGCATTATTGTTACCTTCTACCCAACCCTTTTGAATAGGCAAGTTGAAAGTTGTACACAAACTAAAAGTTAATTTTTTTTCATCAATAACTTTATACTCATAAGTAATACCTTTTTCAACTTCCGGAGAAACTGGCAAATAAAATCCTGAAAGTGGATTTACTAAACTTTGTAAATCTTTAGGTAAAATACTCTTTTGTTGATAATAATAAATTATTTGACCTTGAATACTTTGCAAATCAGAAATTTTACGATCATCAAGTCTAGACAGTCTTTGATTAGCTGGACTACCCATAACATAAAAACCAAAACTAATAACTAATAAAACCCAAACGCTAGATTTAATCGCAGAAGTAATACCTATAGGAAAAACATAAAATTTCTTTTTCCCTAATAATTCTAATATATAGTATGTTCCAATAAAAAGAGCAACTAATAAAACAGCTATTACTTTATAGATAAAACGACTAGTTATTTCTCCTGATACAAAATATCTCACTAAAGTCACAAGATCTATTACTACCACAAGAGAAGATAAAAATAACACAATATAAATTAACCATTTTTTAATGACTTCATCTAAAGACCCTAAACCTTTTTTAATTTGTTTATCCCAAAAATAATGCACAATTAAAAATACAGGGAAGAAAATAATTAAAGTAGCTAAAGCGGTTCTTATAGCATCAAATTGATAAGTCTCATAGCCGTAGATATAAGTACTATTTAAAACGTCAGGAAATTTTTTATCTAGACTTTCAAAAATTAAATTTAAAAAAGAAATAACTGAAGTTATTAAAGAAATTAATAATCCTAATGATAAAAAGAAAAAACCTATACTTAATTTTGGTCTAAAAATTGCGTTTTTAATTTGTGTTTCCATAAAAAGTATTATACCATATATAGAGTATTAATTTAAGCTTATTTTTATGCGTCGCAATAAAACCAATTTTTCAAAAAAAATAACTAGTTGGGTCGGTTCTATGCCGTCTTTGATTTTTCATACTATATTCTTTATAGGTATTTTTGCTTTGAGATTTTTTGGTTTTTCTTCATCTGACGTATTATTAATACTTACCACTATAGTTTCCCTAGAAGCTATATATTTATCAATATTTATTCAAATCACTATCAACGAACATAGTGAAAATCTAGAAGAAGTTTCAGAAGACATTGAAGAATTGCAAGAAAATGTCGAAGGTATTTCTGAAGACGTTGAGGATATTCAAAAGGATGTTGAAGAGATTTCTGAAGATGTGGAGGATATTCAAGAAGACGTAGAAGGAATTCAAAAGGATGTTGAAGAGATTTCTGAAGATGTGGAGGATATTCAAGAAGACGTTGAGGAAATAAACGAAGAAGAGACTGAAGAAGAAAAAGAAATTGAAGAAGAAAAAAATAGATTTAAAAATATTGAAAAAACCTTAGAAGACGTACTTAAAGAAATTTCAAAACTCAAGAAAAAATAAAAAAGGAGAATGAAAATTCATCCCCCTTTCAGCAAGCAAATTTAATTATTATCACCAATCATCTTTATGGCCAGTAAGTTCTAGCATTCTTTTATTTTCAAAAAAATTTTTCCAAGCATCCCTTGAAATAAAATCATTTGGTTCTGTAGTACTAAAACGATCGTGAAATTCATCTGGGGTCAAAATGTTAAAAAAACGTTTTACGTTTTTTTCTTTTTTCCTCTTTTTTTTAATTTCATTTCTAGCACTACTTATTGTTTTTTGAAAATCTAAGATAGAACTAAAACCTGCTAAGCATGGCAAAAATTTATATTTAAAATAAACATGACTTAATATTTTAAAATAAAGACCTTTTTTTCTTTCGCCTTGAGAAATAGCAGAACGATATAAAGTATTTATCAAATTATTAACATCAGCAAATTTAGATTGCTCATTCAAATAAATAATGTTTCCCATGACCTTTATTATTTAATGTTATAGAAAGAATATATTTACTTAGATTATAACCCTAATATTTAAAAAGGCAACCCTATTTTTGCCAAACGGCAGTATTAGCTAGAGATATAAGCCTTCCGCTACTTGATTCTTCGATGCACATTTCCCCTGCCTCTATATTACCTCCGTATTTAGCTTTTATATTTTCTAATGAATACCCTAAAGACAAAGATGAACTTTCTATAGCATAAGAAGTTAAAATTACAAATAAAGGATTCGGAGATAATACTCTTTCTACGAGAGAAATTAATTTAGGTAAATCTCGTTCTATTTTCCAAGTCTCGCCTTTTGGACCTCTTCCGAATTTGGGCGGATCCATTATGATTGCATCGTATTTATTACCCCTCTTAATTTCACGTTCTAAAAACTTTAATACATCATCGACTATCACTCGCATAGGTTTATCATTTAGTTTTGAAAGTTTTTGATTTTCTTTTGCTAAATCTATTGAGCCTTTAGATGCATCTACGTGGACGACTTCGGCTCCGGCAGAAAGTGCAAACAAACTCGCAACTCCAGTATAACCAAAAAGGTTTAAAAATTTTATAGGTCTTTTAGCTTGCTTTATCTTTTGAGCAATAAATTCCCAATGCACTCTTTGCTCTGGGAAAAATTGCAAATGACGAAAAGGAGTAGGTTTTGAAATCCAAGAAATATTATCTAAAGATAAAATAAAATCATTCTCTATTTTATTCTTTAATCTCCAACCACTTTTATCGGACTCTTTAGAAGTCAAAAATTCTCCATTAGCTTTATTCCAAATCTTTTTATCTAAAGTCTTTTTCCAAAAAGCATCTTCATAAGGACGCACAAAAGTATAATCCCCAAATCGTTCAAGCTTCTCGCCTTCGCCAGTATCGAGCAATTCATAATCTTCCCACTTTACAGTTTTAAAAATTTTAATATTTTGCATTATATTTTAAATTCTATAACGTCGCCGTCTTTAACTATATAATCTTTACCTTCGGTGCGAACGAGGCCTTTGGTGCGAGCGTTTGTGTAACCTTCGTTTGCTATTAAATCCGTATAGGCGACGACTTCAGCACGGATAAATTTATCTTTGAAATCAGTATGAATAGCCATACCTGCAATCGGCGCAGTAGAATTTTTCTTGATAGTCCAAGCTCTAGATTCGTCAGCTCCCGTAGTAAAGAAAGTTTCAAGCCCTAGAAGCTCATAAGATTTCTTAATCAAATCCTCAAAACCTTTTTCAAAAACTGTATCAATATGAACGAATAATCCTGGCGGAGTAAAGTTGAGATTCTCATTTGCTTCACTAGTATTTAATGCATAAAGCATAGGCTTTAAAGTAAGTAAATTTAAACTTTTAATTTTAAATTTTTCTTCTTCGGACAAATTAGCGTCAGTTGCGAGGTGGCCCTCTTCTAAAACTTTATAAACTTTTTCTAAAATAGTATTCTCTATGATTGCTTCTTTATCGCCTCTTTTAACTTCACGAGATAGTGTACCAATACGTTTCGAAACGATTTCAAAATCTGCCAAAACAAGTTCGAGATTAATAACTCCAATATCACGCATTGGATCTACAGAATTATTTACATGAATAACTGAATCATCTTGAAATACGCGAACCATATGAAGTATTGCATCTACCTCACGAATATTGCTTAAGAATTTATTTCCTAACCCTTCACCCTTACTTGCTCCTTCTACGAGTCCAGCAATATCTACGAATTCTATAACTGCAGGAATAGTTTTCGCACTTTTTGATAATTCTGAAAGTTTATAAAGTCTATCATCTGGGACTGGAACTATTCCTACTGAAGGATCAATAGTACAAAAGGGATAATTTTCTGCTGGAACGGACTTTTTAGTGAGTGCATTAAAAAGCGTGGACTTCCCCACGTTTGGTAAACCTACAATTCCGATTGATAA
>JAGOSX010000008.1:16983-18951 GCA_018062065.1 Minisyncoccota bacterium
CTCCTATAAGTATAGGCAATAAAGGCAAAATACACGGTGCTAAAACCGTAAGTATTCCTGCTAAAATAGAAATAAAGAAAAATATCATTTAATTAATTTGTTTTAATATTTCTGCAAAATCTCCGCCAGTCCATTTTTTAAGCATATTACCTTCACGATCAACTTCTACTAAAGTATGCTGATAAGTTACTTTGTATTTTGCTTTGAGTTCGCCTTCTTTATCGTAATTAGTTTTTAGAATTGTTAAGTTCTCGGGAATATTGCTCAGATTTTTATTTATATCTTTATCGAGAGATCTGCAAGACGGACACCAAGAGGCATAAAAGAAAAGCAGAACTCTGCCACTCTCACCTTTTTCAATAATTTTATTAGCGGAATATTCTTCATAAGTACCAGGTTTTGATACTTGATTATCAATATCAACCTCGAGATCAATAGTATTTTCTTTTACTTCTTCGTTTTTGGTACTAGTCTTTTCGAAAGTTTCTACGTCACGCACTGGGTACATAAAATTACTATTATAGGCATAAAGTCCTACCCCTATAACTAAAACTATAATAAGTGCAAATATTTTTTTCATGTTTTATTTATCCTATCATTCACAAAAGACAGGAATTAATTAATAATTATTTATCTAAAGATTTTAATTTATCTTTTAATTCTTCTTCATCTTCACGAACTTGCTCTAATTCTTCGGAAAGCATACTGTTCATCTCTTCTAGTTTTTCCATTTCTTGTTTAATATTTTGAACTTTAGCTTTGTGAGCAAAAAGCCTTTTATAAGTCTTATTTCGTTTAAGAAAGAAGAACATTCCGAAAATAACTAATAAGAAAAAGGTATATTGAAAGACATCATTACTTAAAGTTTTTTTAACAATAGTTAAGAAATCACTTTCAACTTCCTCAGGTATCACTATCCACTTTTCATTCAAAATATTTCTTTCGTTTTTTGAAATTTGTAGCAAAGTTTTATCTAAAATACTTTGTAATATTTGATTTTCTTTTCTAACTCCAAAAGCAAGTTTATAAGAAAAACCTGCATTACCAACTACAGTCACACTACTTAAGACTTGTTTAGATAAATAAAAAGAAAGTGATGCAATATCAAGCACTGCCGCATCTACTTCTCCTAAGACTAATTGCTGAAGGGCGATTTGATCGTCTGTAGTTGATTCGATAATAATTCTAGGGTAATTCTTGGCAACAAAAACCCTAACAGCGCGACCGTTAGTAATAGCAACTCTTTGCCCAGAAAGATCATTTAGATTAATATCTCCTTTTAATTTAGAATCTTTTCTAACTACAATAACTGAACTGACATCAATATAATTATCTGTAAAATAAAGGAAGTCTTGCTTTTCTTCACTTTCAACGACTGAAGGCAAAACGTCTCCTTTACCATTTTTAATATCTTCTAAAACTTGAGAAAGAGACTTGGCTGGCAAGTATTCTATTTTAGCCCCGATTTTTTCAGCTACTATTTCCAAATAATCGATTGATAGTCCGAGCGGAGTATTTGCATTTGAGTAATATGAATATGGTGGAAAATCTTTTTCAGGATAAACTACAATTGTATTGTTACGACTTTCTAACCAAAGTATTTCTTGCTCAGTTAAGAAATCTTCTCTCGCTGCTTCTACTTTTAGTAACGGCAAAAAAATAAATACTAATATAAGTAAAATTAAAATTCTAAATTGGAAATTATTTTTGAACATCATTTTTTTCTTTATTAAATAAATTTTCTTCTTTGGCTAAATGAATACCTGAGAGCTCTATCTTCTCTTCTTCTAAATTCATCTTCTTTTTCAAGATTTTCATACGTAGCCAAGAATACCAAGGTATAAAATATATTATAACACAGAGCACAACTATAGGTATAAATAATCCTAAAACATTAATAAATACTATTAAATTCTTAACTATCTTACTATCATTTACAAAAAGTTGTATACCAAGTCCTGGCTTTTC
>JAGOSX010000025.1 GCA_018062065.1 Minisyncoccota bacterium
AGTCTATTTATTTTGCCGGTTTTCTTGTTAGCGATTATTTATGCAGTTTTTGAACTAGATATTTTTAAATTCAAAATGATCGGTACGCATTATATGGTGATAGGTTTAGTTATCTTCGTTCTAGGTCAGCTTTTCTTTGTAAGGAATACCGGTAGTTTGATTATGACTTTGATTACTTTGTTGTTCGCTGTCGGTATTTCAATTTTGATTTTTGCTAATTATCGACGTGAAAGTTTGCAAAGAGTTAAGATTGAAAAACTTAATACTGAACTTGAAGGGTTGCTCAAGCAAAGAGAGTCCCTAGTTCACCTTATTACTCATAAGGTGAAGGCTTCTTTTACTCGTTCAAAATATATTTTTGCGGAAATGGTTTCAGGGGGATTTGGAACTTTATCAGAAGAATTGAACCATATGGCGAAAACTGGACTTGAATCTGATAATGAAGGTATTAAAACTGTAGATTTGGTTTTGAATGCTTTTAACCTAGAACGCGGTATCGTGAAATACGATATGCAAAAACTAGACTTTAAAGCTATGGTGCTCGACTCTTTAGAGAGCCGTCGTGATCCTGCCGAAGCAAAGGGACTAAAAATGATTTCTAGTATTGAAGAAGGAGAGTTTAATATTTTAGGAGATCAATTCTGGCTCCGTGAAGTTACTAATAATTTAATAGAGAATGCTGTGCGTTATACTCAAGCTGGAACTATTGAAGTTAGTCTTAAAAAAGTTTTAAATAATAAATTATTGTTTGCCGTAAAAGATAGTGGAGTAGGTATTACCGAAGAAGACAAGAAAAACCTTTTCCAAGCAGGGGGTAGGGGTAAAGATTCTGTTAAGGTCAACGTAGATAGTACTGGTTACGGTTTGTATTCAGTACGTCTCATTGTAGAGTCTCATAAGGGACGAGTTTGGGCTGAATCGCAAGGAGCGGGTACTGGAGCGACTTTCTTTGTAGAATTTGATTTAGTTTAAAAATACATTTTTAAACTATTGCTTTCATTTTGTATTTAATTATGTTAATCTAAAATTGAAAATTAATTGTTAATTAAAAATTTTATATTAATGGATATTTTAGCTATTTTTCAAGATTTACAAAGGATTCTTTTGTCTGAAATAGAAAAGAATATTAAAGCAAGAGATGATGCTCAAAATGAAGCCAATAGTCATGGCGGTGCAAAGGTTTCTCGATATGATACCTTTAAAGAAGAAGCTCAATACCTTGTTGATGGGTATAAGAAAAAAATTATTGATTTAGAACATGATTTATCAATTTTAAAAGGATTTTTATCTAATTTTTCTTTTAAAGATAATTCCTGTGTTAGGTTGGGTAATTTTGTAAAGACGGAAGACGAAAAAGGAAATAATCGTTTTTATTTATATTCTCCTTCTGCTGGTGGGCAAAAAATCAATTTTGGCAATAATATTATTATTGTAATTACACCTTCCTCACCTTTTGGAAAGGTTCTTTTAGGTAAAAAAGTAAATGAAGAAATTAACTTAGGTATTAAACAAAAAATAATTTTAATACAATGAAAAATTTGTTTATTACCGTAGATGGAGTTGATGGTGTTGGTAAAACAACTGTTTCTAAATTGTTAGCTAAAAAATTGAATGGTATTTATTATAAATCTCCTTCAAATCAGTTTTTACAAACTAGACAAAAAGTTGAAAACCCTATCAATGTATTTGGACGTTATTGCTTTTATCGACTAGCTACGCAAAATGATTCAGAAAATATAAAAATACTTCTGGAATCAAATCACGTTGTTTGTGATAGATATATTGCGTCTACTTTTGCTTATCATTTTGTAATGGATAATGACATTACTATTATTCATAATGAAACAAATCTGTTAAAACCTGACCTTGCTTTATTACTTACTGCAAATTCTGACACTAGAAACAGTAGAATCATAAATAGAAATGAGTCTAAAAATTGGATTGAGGAAAATTCATCCTTATTAGACAATATTCAAAATGTTTTTTTGTCTTTAGAATTAACTGAATTTAAAACTGATAGTTTAAAACCGGATGAAATTGTTAATAATATTATTCAATTTATTCAAAAATATCAATTAGATGGAAATGTTGAAATTCGAAAAAATTTTGATGATAGCTGATTTATGGAAATCTATTGGAGGGATCCGAAAAATAGAAATAGGCGCATTAGAACCTTTGTTGTGGAAAGATTCAAATCTCGATATTGTTGATTTAGTTTCAGCTCTCACTAAGCATGGTTTTCAAGTTAATTTAACAACTAACGGTCAATTATTATATAAATTTAATAGTAGATTATTAGATGCTGGATTAAATAAATTACGCATTAGTTGGCATACAACTAACCCTATTCTTTTTAAAGAGATATCAGGTGGCTACGGTGATTATAATTTGTTTTTTTCTAGTATTGTAGACTCTCTAAAAATAGGGTTAAAAATTTCATTCAATCGTTTACTTTTAAATGGTTATTTAGATGATATGCAAAATCAAATTTCTTTTATCCAAGAATATGGTTCAAGATTAAAACTTTACACATTAATGTGGACATCTGAAAATCAAGATTATTATAATCAGTTTTTTGCTGATTGGCGACCAGTAATTAAAAATTTAAAATCTGTTAAAAAAATAGAAAGGATTCAAGGAGGAATTGGCCGTTCTAGGTTGAAGTTTCATTTACTAAATAATTCTGTGATAGAAGTGAAATTAAGCGAAATTTTAGATAGAAGTAAAAAACCTTGCAATACTTGTATTTTTAGTGACAGATGCGAAGAAGCCTTTGGCGATTATATTAGAATTGATCCAAATTTATTATTGTATTTTTGTTATTTAAGAAAAGATATTAGTTTTTCTTTTAAAGATAATTTTAATATAAAACAATTTGAACATTTTGTAGATAATCATTTAGGATATGAATCAATTAAAAATATACCATTAAGATTAACCATTAGTCCTTTTTGTAATTTTAATTGTCGTATTCCAGGCAGAGATAAAGGCTGGTGTATGGAATATAATAGTGGTTATAAATATCCTAAAATTAAAAGTACTCTTTTGTAGTTGAAAAAGTCGTTTATATTTTATTAAATTAAACGACTTTTTTTATTGGAGGATTTTTAAAAGTTATTTCAGGCAAGATTATAATTTCCTCTTTCGGTATTTTTAATATTTTTTCATACACAAAATCTATACTGCCAAAAACCCCATCATTGTAATCATAGCCAAGTTTTTCTGAGGTTTGTTTTATTGAATCTATAGAATCAGATTCAATCTCTATGAAAGTGGGTAACCCTGGCCAAGTATCTATAGTAATTGATGTGTTCTTATATTTCCATTCTTCTCTTTTGTTTTCTTGAAATGATTTTGAATTAATTCCGCATTCCTCAAAAATTTTACAAGCTTTATCAAAGTCATTTACTGTTATTTCTGTTTCAAAAACATCTTCTATAGTATTGCCAGTAATTTCTTTTACAGTCATTGTGGTTTTATTAGCTTCTTTCCTTATTCTACCCCATTTATTTTTATTCGGGGAAATTTTTGAAAAATCAAAAGTTTTCCTTTTCATAATATATTCAGGTAAAATTAATTCAGCCCCAATGCTTATTAATTTTGTTCTAATTTGTTCTATATCTATGTTTAAAAATTTAATTTCAAGCTCTTTATTATCCATATTATTTATATTATATGATAATTTTTAATATTTTTCTAGCCCTTTACTTTTATTTCTTTTTCTGATAATATGTAGCAATATGAAAGAAAAGGAAATAATTAATGAAGAAAAAGAACTAAACAGCCAAGTTTACGAATTGGGCTATCTTTTAGTTCCTACTTTATCTGAGGGAGAAGTACCTAGCTACTTTACTAGTCTCAAGGATATGATCGCTAGCTTTGCTGGTGAATTCATCTCTGAAGAAATGCCTCGTATGATGCCACTCGCTTATGAAATGACTAAAGTTATCTCAAACGTTAACAATCGTTTCAATGATGCATATTTCGGATGGATTAAGTTCGAAATGACTACAGAAAACGTTATTAATCTTAAAGCAAAATTAGATTTAGAAACAAACATCATTCGCTTCCTTATTACTAAGACTGTTCGCGAAAATACTATTGCTCAAAAGAAATTTAATCCAAAAGAAAGTCTAAGAAAGAGAACAAAGAAAGAAGATAATGAAGAAGTAGCTCCTATAAACGAAGAAGAAGTAGATAAAGAAATCGAGAAAATGGTAGCGGCATAATATTATTAGCTTGCCCAGTCGGTCGTGACTGACAGGGTTAAAAAACAAATTAATTATGTATTTAAACAAAGCAATTATTATAGGTAACCTTACTCGCGATCCAGAATTAAAATCTCTGCCTTCAGGAATTAAAGTTTGTAGTTTTTCTTTAGCAACTAACCGTGTTTGGAAAGATGCTAATAATCAAAGACAAGAGCAAACCGAATATCACAACGTAGTAGTGTTCGGAAGACAAGCAGAAACCGTCGCTCAATATATGAAAAAGGGTAACTCGATGATGGTAGAAGGTAGAATGCAAACTCGTAGTTGGGATGACAAGAATAGCGGAGAAAAGAAATACCGTACCGAAATAATTGCCGAGAAAACCCAATTTGGTCCTAAAGGAGGACAAAGTGCAGGAGGAGATTACAAACCTCAAGAAGCTCCAAAAGCCGAAACAAACAACGATTTAGACACAATAGAATACCCAGAAGAAGATATAAATCCAGAAGACATTCCATTTTAATTATAAATTATAAAAAACATTATGAAACAAGATTATTTTTCAGCAAACAATATAAAATTCATAGACTACAAGGATATTGAAATTCTAAAGAAATTCATTAATCCAAACGGTAAAATCCT
>JAGOSX010000026.1 GCA_018062065.1 Minisyncoccota bacterium
TGAATTTAATTTAATATAGCTTTCAAGTAAGGGTAAGGAATTTATTTTTTTATTTAAAAGTACTTTTTCCTCGCCTTTGTCAGTTTTTATACTTAAAGGTAAATACCAAAGAGTATTTTCGCGATTTTGCTTTTTGGAAATTGGACTCATAAAGAATCTTTCTTGGGAAATTATCAATTTATTTTTTTCTTTTTTGACTTCTAGGAGTGGGTATCCGCTTTTGCTTGTCCAATTTTCCATAATTTTACGAACTGGTTTATGAGAGATTTTTTCTAAAGAGTTCCAAAGATCTTCAGTTTCTGTATTTTTATAACTATGCTTTTTGAGATAATATCGTAAACCATTTCTAAAATCTTCTTCACCTAAATATTCTGCAAGCATGCGAATTATAGAAGCTCCTTTTGAATACGAAACTTCGTCAAAAATTTCTCCAATTTCATTTGGATGATGAACTTCGATTTCTATTGGATGAGTGTGCTTTAAAGAATCAAGTCTTAAAGCTGCATTAAATTGATGATTTGTAAACTGAGTCCAAATATCCCAATGCGGGAAAAGTTTATCAACTGCGAGGTATTCAATATATGAAGCAAATCCTTCGTTAAGCCATAAATGCGTCCACCAACGCATAGTTACCAGATTTCCGAACCATTGATGAGCGAGCTCGTGAGCTATAACTAAAGCTACCCATTGTTTGTTATTTAATGAAGATTTTTCTTCATCTACTAGTAAAGCACTTTCTCGATAAGTAATAGCGCCCCAGTTTTCCATTGCTCCAGAAGCGAAATCAGGTACAGCTATCATATCTAAAGTAGGAAGAGGGTATTTAATATCAAAATATTCTTCATAAAACTCTAGACTTTTAATAGCACAAGAAAGAGCAAAACGCCCTTGTTCTTTCTTGCCTCCCGTTGTATAAATCTTTACGTGAACTTTGTTTTTAGTATAGCCTTCAATATATTCTAAATCACCAACAATAAAAGCAAGCAAATAAGTCGACATTTTTGGAGTAGGAGAAAATCTAAAAATATCATAACCATTTTCGTGTTCTTTAACTTCTATTGGTAAGGTATTAGAAATTGCACTTTGGCCCTTTTTAACAATCAGAGAAACGTTAAAAATTGCTTTATGCTCTGGCTCATCAAAGCAAGGGAAAGCTCTACGAGCATCGGTTGCTTCGAATTGAGTAGTTGCTAGGTGCCTAGTTTCGTTTTGATGAAGATAAGTACTCTTATAAAATCCTCGCATTTTGTCGTTTAATATACCTTCAAAAACTAAAGTTAATTCATATTTACCTTTAGGTATAATTTTTGGAAAAGTAAAAGTTGCGGTTTCGTTTTCTTCGTTAAAATTTATTACTGCAAAAACTTTATCTTTTTTAATTTTAATTTCTGCAGTTTTAATATTTAATTCTTTAGAATGCAAGGTTATCTTTTTTGTTGGTTTTAAAAGTTCTAAATCAATAGTTTCAAAACCCGAGAAAGTAAAATTCTCTAAATCAGGACGCAGAGTAATATCGTATTTTGTAGCCTTGATATCTTTAGCAAGTCTAATCTTTTTGTTTATTTTCTTCATATTTTAAAGTATATAGTTTTTATTTAAAAATTCAAAATAAATAAAAAAGGCGTAAATATACGCCTTTTATTTTTATCGGTCAATTTGACCTTTGATAAATTTAAAAAATTCTTCGATTTTTTCTAAAAAATATTTTTGATTTATTTCAACCAAGAAATCTTTTTGATTTATTTCAACCAACAAATCTTTTTCATTTATTTCAACCAACAAATCTTTTTCATTTATTTCAACCAAGGAATATTTTTTATTGTAAAAAAACTTGTTTTTTTCGAATATATAAATCTCGTTATTTTTCTTGTTGTTTCTTTTATTGATCGAAATCAAAACAAAAATCTCATTTACTTTTTTGACAGAAAAAATATAAAAAAAATTTGTATCAATTGGATTGGAAAAAATCATACTGGTTTTTAATGTATCCAAACTATCTTTTGGATACCTAAAAAACTTTTTTTGAGTGCTAGCTTCTATATATTTTATAACTTGAGTAGTTATAGAATCTACGGAATTACTTTGAGATTTTGCACTTAGATTAGCACAAAGAAAAATTACGAAAATAAATAACTTCCCCATAGTTATAAATTTTAAAAGTTAGTGAAAAGAGCTGTCAGGTTTAGTATATAATCTTTATTACTAAAGTCAATTAATAAATTGTATTAAAAATGTTAATATATATTTATGGATTTTGGTAATACTTATATAATTAAACAAGCATCTTTCGAGGGACCTTTTCCTTTGCTTCTTTCTCTGATAGAAGGACGTAAACTTTTTATTAATGATATTTCTTTGGCAAGCATTACTGACGACTATATTGGTTACGTAAATCGCGAAAATATAGAACCTCGATTAGTTTCTAGTTTTATACTTGTAGCTTCAACTTTAATTTTAATTAAATCAAAATCTTTATTGCCGAATTTAAACTTAACAGCAGAAGAAGAACAAGATATCACAAATTTAGAAGATCGTTTAAAACTTTACGAGTTATATACTAGACTTTCATTAAATATTAAAAATAATTTTGGTAAAAATATTATTCATATTCCAGAAGAAAGAAAAAATTACGAAGTTATCTTTTTGCCCAATCATCAAATTTCGCAAGAATCGATGCTATCTATCGTGAATGAATTATTCGGCAAATTGCCAAAGAAAACTTTATTACCAGAAGTTGAAGTCAAAAAAGTAATTAGTTTAGAAGAAATGATAGACAATTTGAAAGATAGAATACAGAATTCGCTTAGTTTTTCTTTTAAAGAATTTACTGGTAAAGTAGCTACCAAAGAAGAAAGAGTCAATACAATAGTTTCTTTTTTGGCAATGCTCGAATTAGTAAGGGAAGGAATACTAAATGTAATTCAAGACAATCATTTCGAAGACATTTTAATTCATAAGAGTGATAATGAAAATCTTTCGACAATAGAGCAAGAATAATTTATAATTAATAAAGACATATGAATAATTTAGAAAAACAAATCCAAGCAATACTTTTTTATGAAGCTCGCCCAATGAGTTATAAAAAGTTAGCGAATTTGCTTAATAAAAAAGAAGAAGAAATTACAGAAGCACTAGAAAACTTAGAGAAATCTTTAGCTGATTCTAGTCTTACTTTAATGAAAAAAGAAGGGGAAGTCTTGTTGGCTATTCATAAAGATTACAGTGAAATTATCGATAATATCAAAAAAGAAGAATTGAATCGTGATTTATCTAAAGCAAGTTTGGAAACTTTGTCTATAATTCTTTATAAAAGCGGAGCTAGTCGTAGCGAAATAGATTTTATTCGTGGAGTGAATTCGAGTTTTACTTTGCGAGCTTTGATGATTAGAGGACTTGTAGAAAAAGTAGCGAGCGAAGAAGATAGTCGCAAATTTATTTATAAACCTACTTTTGATCTACTCGCTTTTATGGGCGTCAAAGAAGTCAATGAACTTCCTAATTACAATGAAGTAAATACGAATTTAGAAAATAGTATTAAGGAATTTAATGAAATAGAAAATCAAAATGAATAATTTAAACGCACAATTTATAGAGAATACCCCTAGTTTTGTTCAAGCTTTCTTTCAAAAAATCCTAAATTGGCTTGAAATTCTAAGGTTAGAAGGAGTATATCAAGCTCACAAACTAGTAGATTATATATTTTTAAATAAAACTGTTTTTTATATTGTATTTTTTGTTTTAGTTTTCTTTATTTTGCGATATTTATGGAATAGATTCGCTTAAAGTCAAATTTGAATTTTTCTCGATAAAGGTTAAGATAGATATATGATCTATCGGATTTTTTACAGTTTAGTCACTTTGTTTGCGGTATTATTTTTGCCTTTTTATGTTTCGATATTTCTTTGTTTTTTAGGAGTAATTTTATTCGAGAAATATTATGAAGGTTTGGTGTTGATTATATTCTTTGAAAGTTTATATCAAACCAATGAAACTAAAATTTTTGGTTTATATTTTTTCTTTACTTTTATCCTCAGTGTATTATTTTTAAGTAGGGATTTTTTGAAAAAGAAAATGAATTTATTTAACAATGATTATTAGAATTTTTAAAAAAAATAAATTAGGTAAAAGAAATTCTTTCGTAGAACCGGATGAGATTTTTTTAGATTCTAAAAATATTCAAAATTTCGACGTGCAACAATTCGAAGGTAGACTCGAGAAACCTATTTCTAAAAATGTTATTTATTTTTTAGGTGCAATATTTTCAATTTTTATATTTATTTTTGGAAGTAGACTTTTTAATTTACAAATTCGAGAAGGGGAGGCGTATTTTAAAAGAAGTGAAAATAATAAACTAGACGAAGTTATTATTTTTGCTGATAGGGGAATTATCTATGATAGAAATAAAACAGAACTTGCTTGGAATACAAAAATCCCAAATGAAAATCTGATTAATTCTGAAATACAAAATGTAAACCAAACTCAAGAAGAATTTACTTCTGTTAGGAATTATATTTCTCCTGGATTTTCTCATATTTTAGGTTATGTAGCGTTACCGCAAACAGATAAAAGCGGAAACTATTGGCAAACAGACTTTGTAGGTAAAGATGGTATTGAAAAAGTATATGATGAAAAATTAAAAGGAATAAACGGTTCAAAAATAGTTGAAGTTGATGCGAAAGGTGAAATTCATTCTTTTAATATTGTAAATCCGCCTAAAAGAGGGCCGGATTTAATTACTACCTTAGATAGCCGAAT
>JAGOSX010000027.1 GCA_018062065.1 Minisyncoccota bacterium
TCAGTATAATCTATTTTCTCCCAAGTTCCTCCAAGGTCAAATTTATGTCCGCGAGTTTCGAATTCGGTTTTTCCAAAAACTTCAAGAGCGATTTTTTTATAAAGTTTTTCTACGAGAGCCATACCATCCTGGTAATTTGCATAAGCCCAATAGAATTCCATATTTACGAATTCTTGCAAGTGATTCGCATCAGAGCCTTCGTTACGATAAGCGCGACCTATTTCAAAAGTTTTTGGAAATCCAGCCGCCATAAGTCTCTTCTGCCAAAGTTCTCCAATAGAAATACGTAGGTAAAGAGGAAGCTTGAAATCTTCATTATAAGTTTTAAAAGGGGTTGCTTCTGCTCCGCCTGTAGTAACTTCTAAAGTCGGGGTTTCGATTTCGAGGAAACCGTGCTCTTTCATAAAGTTACGGGTAACTTCCCAGAATTTCATTTTCTTCATTAGAGTATCACGAATATCTTCATTCATCAGAATATCTAAATAACGCTTACGGAATCGCTCTTCAATATCGGTAAGTCCGTGCCATTTTTCAGGAAGCGGTAGTAAAGTCTTGGTCAAAATATTCCAATCAGTTATTTCAACACTCTTCTCGCCTCTTTTAGTAGTGAAAAAAGTTCCGTGTATTTCAATAAAGTCTCCGATATCAATAACTTCATTAAAGAGATTTAATTTATCTTCGCCGAGTACATCTAACTTTAAAACTCCTTGGAAATTTCCTGTACCGTCATAAAGAGTCACGAACATAATAGCCCCTTGCCCACGAATAGACATAATACGTCCAGCTAACCATTTTGAAGTTTTAGAACTTTCTAAATTTGGAAAATCTGAAATAGCTTCCGCTATAGAAAGTTCACGAAGTGAATTCGCTGGGAACGGGTTAATACCCTTTTCTTTTAAAAGGTTAAGTTTTTTTAAACGAGCATCTCTTATTTCTTCTATGCCTGACATATTTATATATTAAGCTACATCAACAATTTTATAATGAACCACTCCCTTTGGGGTTTGAAATTCAATTTTGTCTCCTTTTTTCTTTCCGAAAAGTGCACTACCGAAAGGTGAGCGATTAGAAATTTTACCTAAACTCGAATCAGCTTCTTCAGAACCGACTATAGTATAAATTAATTTTTCTTTAGAATCTTCTTTTGTAACGGTAACTTTTGAACCGATAGAAACAGTATCACCTCCTTCAGCAACTGCAATCTTTGATACTTTTAAAATATGTTCGATTTTTTTAATTTGCTCTTCTAAAACTCCTTGATCTTCACGAGCTTGATGATACTCAGCGTTTTCTGATAAATCTCCGAGTGATTTTGCGTATTCTAATCTAGCAATAATCTCTTTTCTCTTCGGGCCCTTTAAATCTTCTAATTCGTGTTCTAATTCTAACTTTTTTTCTTTTGTTATATAATCTGCTGTTTTATCCATTGCTATATAGTAACTTTTTTAGAATTAAAAATCAAATTAAAAATGCTTGGGGGAAAGAAGGGACTTGCCCAAGCACTCATGCATGAGTGCTTGGGCTTGCGATAAATATAAATTATGATAATATATACGAATATGGCAAAAACAGTAATCGAAGTAAGTAAAAACGCAAACGAAAACAACGCAAGCATATTGCGCCGTTTTTCTCGTAAAGTTCAAGAGTCTGGCATTATCCAAAAGGTTAAAAAGAACCGTTATAATGAACGCGCTTTATCAAAATTAAAAGTAAAGCAAGGTACTCTCAAAAAATTAGGCAGAAGAAAAGAAATCGAGAAACTTCGCAAGCTTGGTAAAATTAGATAATATAAATACCGTGAGTGAAAAAATTTCAATTAGAAATACGACAAAAGACAAAGCCCTAGCCTTGTCTTTTTCGGTTGTAGAAGAAATCAAAAATGAAATTTTAGGGAAAGATTACGAACTCTCTATCGTATTTGTGAATGAAAAACTTTCTCGTAAATTAAATTTCGAATATCGAGGTAAAGATAATCCAACAAATATTTTGTCTTTTAACGTTGGAGAAAATCTTGGTGAATTAGTAATTTGCCAAACAGTTTTAAAAAAAGAAGCAAAGAATTTTGATAAAACTCCTAGTAAATTTTTAGGATTTTTAGTTATACACGGCATGCTACATTTGAAAGGTTTGGAACATGGTAGTATAATGGAAAGAAAGGAGCAAAAGTATGACGAGAAATATTTCAGTAGCTATAGACGTGGGCTCGGAAAAAATCCGAGTGCTAGTAGGCGAATTCGAAAAGGGTAAAGAAATACCTAATATTATTGGTATTGGTGAAGTCCCTTCTATTGGACTACGTCGTGGTTACATCGTCTCTATCAAAGACGCTACTATGTCTTTGAGAAAAGCTTTAGATAAAGCTGAAGAAACTTCTGGTATAAAAATCAAAAAAGCTTTTCTCGGAATTGGAGGTTATACTTTACGTGGTGAAAACAGTATCGGCACAAGCATAGTTTCTAAAGCAGATAGCGAAGTTACTAATTTAGATATTGAAAAGGCCTTAGAAGATGCTGAGAAGAATCTTAATTTAGCAAATAAAAAAGTCATAAATTCCTTCCCTGTTTCTTTTAAACTAGACGGTAAAGAAATTTTAGGTAGGATTGAAGGCAATATCGGCAATAAGCTCGAGGTTAAAGCTCAAGTAATAACTTGTTCTAATCAACATTTTGAAGACTTAATCGCCGTAGTAACGAATGCTGGGGTTTTAGTAATCGACGTTATACCTTTCCACTTATCAAGCAGTGAAATCGCTTTAAATAAAAGGCAGAAAATCGTCGGTTCTATGCTCGTAGATATCGGATCTGAAACTACTAAAATTGCAATTTTTGAAAACGAAATTTTAATCTCTCTTCACACTTTTAGTATTGGTGCAAATGATATCACTAACGATATTGCTTTAGGGCTTAAAACAACTCTCGAAGAAGCCGAGAATATCAAGCTCGGTAATATTCCTGAAAATATTTCTAAGAAAAAAGTAGAAGAAATTATTAACGCTCGTCTCGAAGATATTTTTGAACTCATCGATAATCATTTGAAAAAAATAAAAAGAAATGAATTACTTCCGGGAGGAATTATTTTCTCAGGTGGTGGTGCTAATACTCAAAACTTAGTAGAACTCTCAAAAAATATTTTGAAACTTCCAACTTCTATAGGCAAAACCGAAATGTTTGGTAATACTAAAACTAAACTAAAGGACAATATTTATTTTTCTGCTTTAGGTTTACTCTTTAAAGGTCAAGAAAAAATATATGACGAGGGTTCTATAGGAGGTTTTTTTAATGACCTTAAGAATACTATCAAGTCTCAAATAAAACAATTTTTGCCTTAAAAAATAAGGAGATTTTATTATTGTTTTAACACTATTTTTGTCCTTTAGGAAGTCTTTTACTTTTTATTGTTTTCTGATATGATAACTCTATATATTAGTATTTAATTTATTTATAAACATATGCCTAAAGTAAACCCTGAAATAGAAAGTTTTGCCCGTATCGTTGTGATCGGAGTTGGAGGTTCTGGAAAGAATGCAGTAAATCACATGATCAATTCCAAAGTGAAAGGAGTGACTTTCATCGCGATGAATACTGATACTCAAGACTTGCACAATTCTCTTGCAGAGAAAAAAATCCACATTGGTAAAAATTTAACAAAAGGTCTAGGAGCAGGAATGAATCCTGAAATTGGACGTAAAGCAGCTGAAGAAACTAAAGCAGAAATCCAAGATGTTATCAAAGGTGCTGATATGATATTCATCGCTTGTGGTATGGGAGGAGGAACAGGAACAGGTGCAGCTCCTATCATCGCTCGTTGTGCTAAAGAGCAAGGTATATTAACTGTAGGCGTAGTTACTAAACCTTTCTTCTTCGAAGGTCAACATCGTTCTCGTTTAGCTGAAAAAGGTATCGAAGAACTTGCTCATGAAGTTGATGCTCTTATTACTATTCCTAACGATAAATTACTTCAAATCTCAGAAAAAAGTACTAATTTCAAAGATGCTTTCGCTATTTGTGATGACGTATTACGTCAAGCAGTAGAAGGTATTTCTGACCTTATCACTACTCCAGGTATTATCAACGTGGACTTTGCTGATATTAGGGCTGTTATGTCTGATGCTGGAAGTGCACTTATGGGTATTGGACTTGCTTCTGGAGAAAATCGCGCTGAGAAAGCAGCTGTGCAAGCTATTAACTCTCCTCTTCTTGAAGTTTCTATTCACGGAGCAAAAGGAGTACTTTTTGCTATATCTGGAGGTGATGACTTAACAATCCACGAAATTCAAGAAGCAGCTAAGATGATTACTGAATCTATAGACAAAGATGCGAAAGTTATCTTCGGTACTATTAATGATCAAAAACTCAAAAAAGGTGAGATCAAAGTTACCGTTATTGCAACCAACTTCCCTACTGATTTACCAAAGAAAACTCTTTTCGCTGCTATGCCTGACGTAGTAGAAAGACCTAAGGTGATAGAAGAGAAGAAAGAAGTTATCAAAGAAAAAGTTGAAAGTGTTATAGAAAAAGGTAGAATTCATAATTCTTTAAATCCCAACCCTATCCAAACAGTAAACACTTTGAATAACGATTTCATTAAGAAAATCGAAAAAAAGCCTGAACCTGTAGAAGAAATTATCATCGATGATGACGGTGATGATTGGTCTGCAGTTCCAGCTTTCTTAAGAAGAAACAAGAAATAGACTACAGTATCC
>JAGOSX010000028.1 GCA_018062065.1 Minisyncoccota bacterium
AGTTTTTGCTTCTTCGACGGCTTCATCAATTTGTCTAAAATTATGCCCAGAAATTTCTATCACATGAAAATTAAAACTCTCAAATTTATTTACTAAATTATTCAAAGGCATTATATCTTCGGTATATCCATCTATCTGAATATTATTTCTATCTATTATTGCTACGAGATTATTTAATTTATTTTTCCCTGCAAACATAAAAGCTTCCCAATTATTTCCTTCATTAAGTTCTCCGTCTCCGAGGAAGCAGTAAATAAATCTTTCTTTATCTTTGCCGTCTATTTTATCAGCGAGAGCCATACCGCAAGCTTGCGAATATCCGGAACCTAGAGGGCCTGAAGAAGTTTCAATAAAAGGTAAAAATTCTCGATGCGGATGCCCTTGTAAACGAGAACCAAACTTTCGCAAAGTTTTAAGTTCTTCTACTGGAAAATACCCCGCATGCGCCATAGTCGCATATAAAACTGGGCAAATGTGGCCGTTAGAAAGCACTACTCTATCTCTACCTTCAAATTCAGGATTTTTCGGATCGTGATTAAGTGCATGAAAATAAAAATAAGTAAAAATATCTGCCATACCTAAGGGTCCTGCAGTGTGTCCGCTTTTAGCAAGGAGTAGCATTTCAATAATAGACTCACGAATGAGATTAGCTTGAGTTTCTAGAGAATAAATTTTTTCTTCTGTTAAAGACATACTTATATTATAACTTGTATGTCGAGTTTTACAAATTAAATCAAATTAAATATTGCGAAATTCTTCTATTTTACCGATAATATCGTCACTCGAATAAATTGCGGAACCAGAAACAATGCGATCAACTCCTAACTTTTTTAATTCACTCGCAATATGAAGATCGACTCCCCCATCAACTGAAACTATGAAATCTGGATATTTATTTTTAAATTTTTTAATATTTTCAAAAACTTTTGGGCTAAATTCTTCTCCTTGATGGCCAATATTTTCGATGCCCATAAATTGCACAAAAGAAACAAGCGAGATAAATTTATCTAAAATAGCTATATCTGTATTAGGTGAAATCGCAATCCCGAATTCAATCATGTCTTTTAGGTAAGGATCAAAACCTTCTAAGGCTTCGCGAAATTCTTCTACATTTTCAAAGGCTTCTAGATGAAAAATCATTCTCTTTGGAGATAACTTCGAATAAATATCAAAATTAGTTAGAGCGTCGAAAGTCATAAGATCAAGCTCAAAATCAATATCTTCCCAAAAAGGCATTCCTTCACGTTCATTTAAAATTGATAGAAAGTATTTATCAAGATGTCCTTCTAGAAAGGGCGTGTCCTTCGAAGCTTTAGCGTAGAAGGGCCAAGTCATAGTGCGCACAAATTCTCCATCACAAATATCAATCTGCACGATACTAGAAAATCCTCTCACGAGTGAGATTTTATTTTTTAAATCTTCATAATTATTAGTTAAGATTGCGGGAATTATTTCCATATTAAAATTTTGCTAAACGTCTCATATGGCGCTCGTCTTTTGAGAAAGGAGTTTTTAAAAATAATTCACAAGCAAATTTTGCTTCGTCGAGAGTTACAAATCTAGCGCCTATCGAAAGTATATTTGCATTATTATGCTCTCTACCTAATTTTATTATTTCAAAAGTATCTATACTTTTCCGTCCAATAATATCTACTTCTCCTTCTGGAATTTCTTCGCCATAGAAAACTAAAGCTCTCGCTCCCTCTACTCTATTCGCGCACATAGCTTCCCCTTGCCCGCTTCCTCCGAGAACAATTCCGAAACTCTCCTCGTCTCCTGCAACAGCTTCGGCAACAGGAGTTATGAAATCTGGATAATCATCTTCAGTATCTAAAATAGTATTTCCTTTGTCTACAATTTCCGCCTCTAAAAATACTTCACTCAAATAAGTCTTTAATTCTTCCTTATATTTATAACCGCTATGATCACTCCCTAAATATATTTTCATCCCGTTAGTGAATTTTCAAATTGTTTTAAAACCTTATTTGAAAATATAATTAAAATTAATAATAAAACTAAACTTGTATTTTATTCGAACCTATTACTCCAGTAAAGATTTGAAAATCTACTACGGGATTCATAAATAAATTATAACATAAATCGATAGTTGATTTACAAGAACCAATAATTAATTACTCCGTAAAGTATAGCTAGTGCCAATAAAATAGTTGTGATAAAAGCGCCGATTTGATTAGCTTCTTTCCAAGACCTATAAGTAGAATAAATCCAAAATGGTTGAGAAATTAAATTAGAAATCAATCCATACTCTGGTAACTTAAAAGCTGTTAGAATAAAACCAAGCAAAGTAAAAAAAGTTACACAAACTTGCACAAAAGTATTGAATTTAATTTTCATAATTTTAATAATGACCTTTTAATATTATTTTATTCTCAAAACCTCCTTTTTCTTTTAATTTATTATTACGTACTTCTTCAATATTAGAATATTCAGGAAGTTTTTTCAGTGATTCTACAACCTCAATAACATCAGCTAATTCTTCTATATCATAAGCTTGCAAAAATTCTTTAACTTCTTCATCAAGTTTTTTAATTAATTCAGTTTTATATTCTTGTTCTGTTGCAATTCTTTTGTCATACGAAATATTCTTCTGATCTAGAATTTCTGGGATTTTATCTCGAACTAATTTGTTATAACTTTTTTCCATTTTATTTTATAGTCTTCCCTGTTTTAATAACATGATCAACTAAAGTATACGTATACCCCATTTCGTTATCGTACCAAGCCAGGACTTTGACTAGGTTACCCCCGACTACGCGAGTCATTTCGAGGTCAGCAATAGATGCATGAGAGTCTCCAAGTATATCACTTGAGACTAAAGGCTCTTCGGTTATAGCGAAAACTTTACTCCATCTTTCGCTCTTACTAGCCTCTTTTAAAATTTCGTTCACCTCTTCGGCTGTAGTAGCTTTTTTAGAAATAAAAGTTATATCTACGATAGATCCCGCAGGTACAGGCACGCGAATAGAAATACCGTCGAAAAGTCCTTCGAGTGAAGGATAAGCTTTCGTTACAGCAATAGCTGCTCCGGTAGAAGATGGCACAATATTCTGTGCAGCAGCGCGACCTTCACGAAGATCTTTTTTACTTGGACCGTCTACGAGAGCTTGAGTTCCAGTATATGCATGAGTTGTAGAGAGCAATGCTTTCTCTATGCCTAAGCTCTCGTCTAGAATTCCTATCAAAGGTGAAGCGGCATTCGTAGTACAAGACGCGTTAGAAGTCACGTCGCAAGTTCCGAATTTATCTTCATTTACTCCGAGAAGTATCGTATCTCCAGGAAACGCTTGCCCTGAGCTAGCCGAAGGGTCATCCTTTGCCGGTGCAGAGATAACTACTTTCTTCGCTCCGCAATCTAGATGAAACTTTGCTTTTTCATAAGCAGTAAAAAGTCCAGTCGACTCTACTACTACGTCAATATCTAATTCTTTCCAAGGGAGTTTAGTTGTGTCTTTTTCAGAAACAAATTTCACAATTTTGCCGTCTATCATAATAGCACCTTCACCCTCCTTTACGTCATGCTTCCAAGTTCGGTAAACTGTATCGTATTTAAGAAGATAAGCTAAAGATTCAAGTGAACCCAAGTCATTAACCGCAACGATTTCTAAGCTTGGATTCTCCCAAGCAATTTTTAAAAATGCTCTTCCAATACGACCAAATCCATTAATAGCAACTCTTATTTTTCTTTCCATAATTCTTATTATACTTGATTAAATTTTAATACCTTTATTATAACATACAAAATCATTACAAATTCACCTCACCCCTACCCCTCTCCTTACTAAGGAGAGGGGTTTTTAATTCATTCTTAATTTTTAAAATTACCTCTTCAATATTCTTGTTTATTTCACTATTCCAAAAACGAATTACTTTTATACCAAAGTTAGCTAAATACTCTGATCTTAGAATATCATATTCTTTTTCTTCAAGGTGCTGAGCACCGTCAATCTCTATTGCTATTTTTTTCGAAGCACAATAAAAATCTAAAACATAAGGACCAACCGAATATTGCCTTTTTATTTTAAAACCAAGTTGACTATTTCTAACTTTCGCCCAGAGCAAACTTTCTTCTTTAGTTTGAGATTGTCTTAATAAAATACGCTTAGTTAAATTTTTTGTTTTATTATAAAAAATTGTCATACAAAGTGTTTTGTATTTAATTTCCCCTCTACTTTATAAGGAGAGGGCTAGGGTGAGGTTCCTAAATTATATCCTCTTTCAAAATTTTAGACAAAATAAAAAGGTAGGAATAAATTCCTACCAATAAGTTAAGTTCTCTATAATTAAGATTATGACGGTTGGTATTTCAAATTTCGATTATTCAATAATCAATAAATTATTTTTAGTTTAAAAAACGCCTTAAAAACTATTTAAAATCTAAAGATATATCTCAAAATCTCCCAACTATACTACTCAATCATGTTATAAAACAAAGAACTCCATTTTAGGGATTCGAACCCTTCACTCAGACACATGGTTGGCGTAACCTGACTCTCTGAATTAAAACCATAAATGCCTCAGTTAACCTTTGAATTAGGACACTCAATAATATAATTGAGTATATGAAAAGAAAATTTAAACAATTAACTTACGAAGAAAGAATTAAAATTGAAGTTTTACACGATAAAGGTAAAAGTATTAG
>JAGOSX010000009.1:0-11258 GCA_018062065.1 Minisyncoccota bacterium
TCTGGAGGAGAAGAGAAATTAATAGTTGACCTTCCTGGGGTTACTGATGTAGATCGTGCTGTTGCGATGATTGGTCAAACTCCACTTTTGGAATTTAAAGTTGAAAATGCAAGTGCTGTGCAAACTTTGACTCCTGATGCTAATGGTAATGTTAATTTAGATACTTCAAATATTTTTACTAATACAGAATTAACTGGACGTTATTTGAAACGCGCAGTATTAGATTTTGATGTTAATACTCGTGAACCTCGAGTTAGTTTGCAATTTGATGAAACTGGTACAAAGCTATTTGCTGAAATTACGCAAGCTAATATAGGTAAAATGGTAGCTATTTATTTGGATGGTGCTCCTATTTCTACCCCTGTAGTACGTGAAGCTATTTTAAACGGAGAAGCTGTAATTTCTGGAAACTTTAATCCTACTGAAGCAAAGCAACTAGTAGGAAGACTTAATTCCGGAGCTTTACCTGTACCTATCGAACTACAATCTAAACAAACTATCGGTGCTACTTTAGGGGAAAGTGCTATAAATGCTGGAGTTAAAGCTGGTATTATTGGATTCTTGGTTATCGCTTTATTCTTGATACTTTGGTATCGTTTGCCTGGTATTATAGCTACTATTTCTCTTTCAATTTTCGTAATTATAATGCTAGCTTTATTTAAACTAATCCCTGTGACTTTGACCGCAGCTGGTATTGCTGGATTTATTATTGCTATTGGTATTGCTGTAGATGCGAATATTTTGACCTTTGAAAGAGTAAAAGAAGAATTACGCGCAGGACGCAGTATTCGAGATGCTATTTTGAATGGTTTTGGACGTTCTTGGACTTCTATTCGTGATTCTAATATTTCTACTTTGCTTGGAGCTTTGATATTGTTCTGGTTCGGAACTTCACTAATTAAAGGATTTGCATTAACTCTAGGTATGGGAGTATTAATATCTTTGTTCTCTGCAATTATCATCAGTCGTGTATTCTTAAAGTTATTATCATTTGTTCCTGAAAATAAATTTACAAGATTTTTATTCTCAAGTGGTCTCTCAAACGGTAAGATTAAAAATAATTAATATAAAAATATGTTTATAATTAAATACAAAAAAATATTTCTTTCTTTATCTCTAGTATTAGTAATATTGTCTTTTGTTTCTATGTTTTATTTTGGACTAAAGATAGGTATTGATTTTAAAGGAGGAGCAATTACTGAAATAACCTATGACGCAAATCGCCCTGAACAAAATCTGATCAATCAAAATTTAGAAAGTTTAGGATTTGGAACTATTTTAGCTCAAGGTACAGGGGAGAAGGGGCTTATAGTTAAATCTCGTGATTTAACTGATGTTGAGCATAATACTTTACTTGAGTCTTTATCTCTAGGAGGAAATTATCCTTTTAAAGAAGTTTCTTTCAATTCTATTGGGCCTTCTGTAGGTAGTGAATTAACTAGAAAAGCAATTGTTTCTATCGTGCTAGTTTCACTTGTGATTATTTGTTTTATTGCTTTTGCTTTTAGAAAAGTTTCTAAACCAGTTTCATCTTGGAGATACGGTATTATTGCTATAGTTACTTTGCTCCATGATGTAATAATCCCAGTCGGTATTTTTGCAGTATTATCTCATTATTTCGGAGCTGAAGTAGATACTCTTTTTGTTGTAGCTATTCTTACTGTATTAGGTCTTTCAGTTTCAGATACGATTGTGATTTTTGATAGAATTCGTGAAAACTTAAGTAATCAACCAAATTTATCAAAAGCAGAATTTAGTAAAGTTGTAGGTAAAAGTTTAGATCAATCTTTTGTTCGCTCTATTGCTACTTCTTTAACTGTGATTATTGTGTTGCTTGCTTTGGTGTTTTGGGGACCAGCTTCAACTAAATACTTTGCAATGATGCTTACTTTCGGTATGTTCTTTGGAACTTACTCATCTATTTTCTTAGCTTCACCTCTTTTGGTTATAGTTTCAAATTTCCAAAAGAAAAACTAGTTTTGTGCTACCCAGTAGTAGATTTTGGTAAAGCTCTTTGAGCGTGCTAAGCACATTACCAAAATTCACTACAGGGTGCTATAATATAATAGTTATAATTAATTAAATCCCGTCGCTCTCGAGTGACAGGATAAATAAAAATATGATGTATATATTGATTGTTTTAGGTATTTTGGTTTTATGGTTTGTTTTTTCTTACAATAGTTTTGTAACTCTTAAGACTCGCGTTGAAGAAGCTTGGGCTGATATTGAAGTTCAACTTAAAAGACGTTATGATCTTATTCCTAATTTAGTAAATACTGTTAAAGGTTACGCAACTCATGAATCTACTGCTTTCGAAAAGGTAACGCAAGCTCGTGCTGAAGCTATGAGTGCAAAGACTATGGGAGAGCATTCAAAAGGGGAAGCATTATTAGGTGGAGCTATTTCTGGAATCTTCGGTATTGCTGAAGCTTATCCTGATCTTAAAGCAAATACTAATTTCTTAGAATTACAAAGAGAGCTTTCTGATACTGAGAATAAAATTCAAGCTGCTCGCAGATTTTATAATACAAACGTAAAAGAAATAAATATTAAAGTTATGCAATTTCCTAGTAATATAATTGCTAGTATGTTTAACTTTGCTAAGATGGAATTTTTCGATTTAGCCGACGACGACGTTGCTCAAAAGAATGTTGAAGTTAAATTTTAATAGCTAATTAATCCTGTTACTTGCGAGTGATGGGACAAGTAAAATATATGACAAAAGTTGGAAAAATTTTTCTATGGATAGTTTTATTGGTTGCGGTTGTTTTGATTGTTTATTTTTTAGGTAGAGATGTAAAAGATGAAGTTGTAATTGATAAAACTTTACCAACCTATAATTATGATAATGAAATCTTAGGAAAAAAAGAAGATTTGATTAGTTTTACTATTTTGCCTGGAACTAAGGTACCGAATGGAATTTTATCTTATAGAGGAAGTATTAAAGGCGCTTGGTTTTTCGAAGGAAATATTTTAATTAATATTTTAGATGCAAATAAAGTTGCAATACTAAATAGTAATGCTGTTGCTACAACCGACTGGATGACTGTTGAACCTGTTGAATTCGAAGGTAATGTAGACTTTACTAATTTACCAAAGGGCCCTGCTTATTTTGAGATTCATAATGATAATGCATCAGGTCTCCCAGAAAATGATAAATTTATCCAAATTCCAATTATTATAGAATAATGAATTTATACACTCAACAATCAAAAAATATTACAAAGACTTGGATGCTAATGACTACTTTTTTCTTAGTGGTTATTGGTCTTGGTTGGTTTTTTTCTTATTATTATCAAAATCCTAGTATTTTATATTTTTTCGCACTTTTTAGTATCGTGATGAATATCGTTTCTTATTGGTTTTCAGATAAAATCGTGATTAAGTTAGCTGGAGCAAAACCTGCTAAAAAAGAAGAATACTATGATCTTTATACTATCGTGGAGAATCTTTCTATAACTGCAGGCTTACCTATGCCTAAAGTCTACGTAGTTAATGACCCTGCACCAAACGCTTTTGCAACAGGACGGGACAAGAATCACGCTGTGGTTGCAGCTACTACTGGGCTTCTTGCAATACTAGACAGAAGTGAGCTTGAAGGAGTTATGGCTCATGAAATGAGTCATATTGGAAATCGTGACATGCTCGTATCGACTGTGGCTGTTGTGCTTGTTGGATTTGTTTCTATTGTATCTGATATGTTTATGCGGAGTTTAATTTGGGGAGGAGGAGATAGAGATAGCGACAGTAAAGCTAATGGTATACTTATGATAATAGGAATTATTTTTGCTATTTTGGCGCCGATTTTCGCAACCTTGCTTCAACTAGCTATATCAAGAAAAAGAGAATTTCTCGCTGATGCTACAGGAGCATTATTAACTCGTTATCCTGAAGGACTTGCTAATGCATTACGAAAAATTAGTGAATATTCTCGACCTATGAAAAATCAATCAAGTGCTATTGCACATCTTTATCTAGCTAACCCAAAAGGATCAAAAATAGGAGAGAAAGTTCAAGGTTTATTTGCTACTCACCCAAGAGTTGAAGATAGAATTAAGGCGCTTTTGGGAAAATCTTAATTTTTTGATATAATTAGTTATATTGAAACTAAAAAATCTTAAAAATTTTTATATATTTTTTTCTATCTTTGGAATTTTATTTATTCCAAATTTTTCCTATGCGTTAACAACTTTGCTTGAAGATGATTTTACTGGAACTACTATCAATCAATCTAAGTGGACTATGGTTGGTGGTACTGAAGGAGTAGATTATATTCAAAATGGAAATATTAATGTTAGAAATAGTGGAGGTACAAGTGCTCCAGGCTCAGCAACGTCTCTACAAAGTGCGACTTCTTTTGCTAAAGGTGACGATTTGACTATCTCAGCAAATGTGACTTCTGCTGGAGGTTATTCTTATTTAGGTTATGGAGATTATTCTAGCGGAACTTACTATTATATTTTAATTCACTCAGCTTTGGGTTATGATGGATATATTCGAAAAGCTGGAAGTGCATATAGTAATAATACTAGTTGTGGAACTTATACTGCTGGAGCAAAAGTTTCTATGAAGATTACAACTACTTCTTTTGAAGTTTATAAAAATGATGTTTTGCAGTGTAGTATTACGGTAGATGGTACTGCTCCGACTATGACTACTCATCCAATATTCTTAAAAGGTGCAACTACTGTTAGTTTTTTTGATAATGTTTCAGTTACTAATACTACTTCAGCTCCTCCAGCTACTGTTCCTGATGCAATTACTAATTTATCAGCCTCAGAATGGGGTAATACTACTACAAATCTTACTTGGACTGCGCCTTCAAATGGAGGAGATGCAATTACGGATTATACTATTGAATATAGAGTTTCAGGAGCAGTTAGTTGGAGTACTTTTAATGATGGAGTTTCTTCTTCTTCAGGAGCTACGGTAACAGGACTTACTAATGGAGTTACTTATGAATTTAGAGTTTTTGCTGTGAACGGAGTTGGAACTTCATCTGCTTCTAATACGGCTTCGGTCACAGTACTTGCCCCTACCGCTCCTAATGCACCTTCGGGAGTTTCAGCTTCTGCTGTTTTTGGAATTTCGGGAGGTAGCGCTTCTGTATCATTTACTGCTCCTTCTGCGAATGGTTCAGCTATTACTTCTTATACTGTAACTTCTTCACCTGGAAATATTACTGCTTCAGGTAGCAGTTCTCCTGTTGTGGTGACTGGTCTTACTAACGATCAAGCATATACTTTTACTGTAACTGCTACTAATGGAGTTGGTACGAGTTCATCTTCTTCTGCCTCTTCGGCAGTAACTCCATCTGCTTTTCCTGAAGAAAGAGCAACTTGGACAGAAAGAAGTGCGGCGGGTAGTAGGGCTTGGGAAGATATTGCAAGTTCTGAAGATGGAGCTAAAGCTGTGGCTGCGGTTAGTGGTGGATATATTTATACAACAACTGATTATGGAGCAACTTGGACAGAGCGAACAGGTTCAGGTAGTAGATTTTGGAAATCAGTAGCTAGCTCTTCCGATGGTACTAATTTGTTAGCTTCTGTTTTTAATGGATATTTATATTATTCTTCTAATAGTGGATCGAGTTGGAGTGAATTAACTTCTGCTGGGCAGAGAAATTGGGTTGATGCTACTTTATCTGAAGATGGTACAAAACTTTTCGGAATTACCAGTACGGGAGTTGCATATTATTCTACAAATAGTGGTTCCAACTGGACTCTTGCTAATATTGACTCAAAAACTTGGGATTCTGTTGCTTCTTCATCTAGTGGAGCTTTGGTTTATGCTGTTTCAGGAGAAAGCACTTCTTCTAATGTTAGGAGCTCTTCTGATTATGGTGCTTCTTTTGAAGTTGATGCAAATTCTGGGTCAAGGTCTTGGGAATCTATTACTACTTCTGATGACGGAAGTGTAATTTATGCTGGAGCGAATAATGGTTATATTTATAAGACTGCTAATGGAGGAATTTCTTGGTCTGCATTAACTTCAGCCGGGAGTCGTATTTGGAGTTCTCTTTCAACTTCTGCTGACGGAACTGTTGTTGTGGCTTCTGCTATTGAAGGGGTAATTTATCTTTCCATTGATGGAGGTAGTACTTGGTTTACTGAAACTTCTAGTACTACTTGGAACGCAGTTAGTATTTCTGATGATGGTGCGAGAATTTATGCTGTTCGCGAGAATGGATATATTTATACTGCTTTACTTGATTTGATAGCTCCAACAATTACAAATATTTCTTCTGATAAAGCTAACGGAACTTATGCTACAGGTGAAGTTATAGATATTGACGTTACTTTTTCTGAAGCTGTTACTTCAACGGGGAGCGTAACTATAACTTTAGAAACTGGAACCACTGATCGTACTTGCACTTTTACTGTTTCAAATAGTACTACTGGTACGTGTAATTATACTGTAGTAGTAGGGGATAATACTTTAGATCTTAATGTGTCTTCTGTAAGTGGTACTATTAGAGACGAAGCTACGAATACTTTGACTAATTTTGTACCAGCGACTAATTTAGCCACAAATAAAAGCTTAGTTATTGATGCTATTCCACCAGTAATTTCTTCTGTTGGTTCTAGCATAACTAATACTACTTCTACTATTTCTTGGAGTACTGATAAAGCTTCCTCGTCTTATATAGAGTACGGGTTAACTTCATCTTATGGAACAACTACAACCGAAATTGATGTTGATACTGGAGTTTTAAATCATCAAGTTTTACTTTCAAATTTAGTAAAGTGTACTACTTATTTTTATCGAGTTCGTTCCAAAGACTCAGCATTAAATCCTGGGGTAGGAGATGCAAGTTCTTTCTCTACTGCTGGTTGTGTTGGAGGAGCTTCTATTGAAGATATATCTGCTGAAAGCATTACTATTTTAAGTGGAGGTATGACATCTTTGACTTATGATTCTAGAACTCTATCATTAAATATTCCCCCAGCTGTTACTGATTCTGACGCAGTTTTTCAAATTAAAGTTTTAGGTAAAGATGAAGTTATAGATTCTTCTGGAATCCCTGAAGGTAATTTAATTCAAGCCGAAACAGATCTTTTCGATTTAAAAGCTTATACAGCAGTAGACACAAAAGTTTCAACCTTCAATGAACCTATAGAGATAACTATGTCTTATGATAGTGCTGATATCTTAGGTATAGATGAATCAACTTTAAAAATTTATCGTTACGATGAAGAAAATTGGTATTTGACTGATGATTGTAGCGTAGACACAAATGCAAATGAAATAACTTGTTCGACTAATGACTTTTCTGTTTTTTCAGTTTTCGGTACAGCTCCAGTTGTTAATAATAATACAAATGGAGGAGTTGTTTCCGTTTCATTTTTACAGGAAATTTCTGATCGTATGAGACTTGCTAATAGTGGTTGTGACAAAAATAATTTATACAGTACAAAAACAGGGTTACCTTGTAATAAAGATACTCAATCAAAAAATAATATTTGTGGAGTTTTGCCTGAATTACCAAAAATTTTAAAATTAAAAAATAATCATAGCACAGTCAAAATTTTGCAACAAATTTTAAACTGTAAAGGTTTTACTGTCTCAAATATTGGTGCCGGGTCAAAAGGTAAAGAAACTACTTTATTTGGACAAAAAACTAAAGACGCTTTGATTAAGTTTCAAAAAGCTAATAATCTAAAAGATGATGGTGTTTTAGGTCCAAATACTAGGAAAATTTTAAATAATCTATAATAACTTTATAATTGAAAGGTTTTTTGCTATACTCATATTATGGAAATTAAAGACGTAGAAAACTTGAGCGAATTAGCTAAATTAGAGCTTTCAGATTTAGAAAAAGAAAAAATCCTCCATGATATGGAAGGAATTTTAGGCTACGTAAAACAAATCGAAGAAGTAGAAGTCCCTAATTATGAAGAAGATTTTATTCATAAAAATACTTTCAGAGAAGACGAAATCATAGAGAATTATCCTGATAAAGATATTATTAAAAACCAATTTGGAGACCGTTATGAAAATTTCGTAAAGGTTAGAAAAATTTTATAATATGAATATTAATTTAAAAGAATTAAATATTGAGCAAGCTCATAGTGACTTATCTGGTGGGGTGTATACCGTTCGCGAATTAGTAGATGCGTATTTAGAAGTTATCAAAGAAAAGAACGGAGATCTAAATGCTTACTTAGAAATTTTTGATGATCTTGATAATCAAATTAAGACAGCTGAAGAAAAGTTTAAAAATAAAAATGCGACTTTGCTTACCGGTATTCCGATAGCTATCAAAGACAATATTTTAATCAAGGGGCATATCGCGAGTGCTTCTTCAAAAATTTTAGAGAATTACACTGCTAGTTATGATTCGACTGTGATTAAAATTTTACGTGAAGAAGGAGCAATATTTTTAGGTAGAACTAATATGGATGAATTTGCTATGGGTTCGTCAACTGAGACTAGTGCTTATGGTATTACTAGAAATCCTATCGATAGAGAATTAGTGCCTGGAGGTTCGTCCGGAGGTTCAGCTAGTGCTTTAGGGGCTGATATGGCTTTAGTATCGTTAGGTACTGAGACTTGTGGATCGGTACGTGAACCGGCTGCTTTTTGTAATCTAGTAGGTCTAAAGCCGACTTATGGAGCAGTTTCCCGTCACGGTATTATTGCTATGGGAAATTCTTTAGATCAAGTTTCTCCTTTTGGAAAAAATGTACGTGATGCTGAAATAGTTTTTAATACTATTTCTAAATATGATAAATTAGATAATACTTCGATTTTAGAAAATGAAAGAGTTATAAAAATCAAAGACGCAAACAAAAAGAAAATCGGTATTCCTTGGCATCTTTTTGAGAGTGGAGTAGATGAATCTATAATGGTAAATTTTAAACAAAGTGTAGAGAAATTAAAAAATGCTGGTTATGAAATAGTTGATATTAGTTTACCATTTTCTAAATACTCGCTTGCTGTTTATTATATAATCATGCCAGCGGAAGTTTCTACTAATCTTTCTCGTTTTGACGGGGTTCGTTATGGAACTCGTAAAGAAGGAGAAAATATTTGGGAGAGTTTTAAGAAAAGTCGTTCTTATGGATTTGGAATTGAAGCTCGGAGGAGAATTATTTTAGGAACTTATGTGCTTTCTCATGGATATTATGATGCATATTATAATAAAGCTTGGAAAATTCGTAGAGCAATTATGAAAGAAATTAATGATGCTTTTGATCAAGTTGGTTTTATTATGACTCCTACTGTGCCTGTGTTACCTTTTAAATTAGGGGAGAAGATGAATGACCCTTTGGCTATGTATTTGTGTGATTTGTTTTCAGCACCAGCTAATTTAACAGGTGCACCTAGTATCGCTATACCATCAGGTAAAAACGAAAAAGAATTACCTTTTTCAGTACAATTTACCGCTCCGCATTTTTCAGAAAGTTCTTTATTTGAAATTGGAAAAGAATTTGAAAAATTGAATTAACTTTGTGATATAATTTATTTATGGATTTAAGTACTTTTATCACTGATAAAGTTTCATCCGGAAATACTTTATTATTTGAACCAAAATACATCAATGTTGAATATATTTTTTATCAAATTTATTTATTTTTGAATGAATATTTTGGTGTTGGTAGTGAAAGAGTAATAGGCGAAGATGGTACTGTAGCAAGTAGCTTTGCCGAAACTTCAGGGCAAGTTAGTCGTGCCGGTGAATTTATTAAAACTTTGTTATATATATTTATACTGTTTGCGTTTACAATGATTTGCTATATGTTTGTGCGTATTTTAGAAATACGCAAACGAGAGCATGACTATATGCATCATGAAACTCACGAATATTATCATAAACGTGCGCATGAGGCTCATAAGGTTGAAGAAGTTTATAAATCAACAAATCCTCGTTGGCAAGCTGTTGTTGAGTATATGAATTCCCACAATGAAGGGGATTATAAGCTCGCTATCTTAGAAGCTGACTCTATGCTCGACTCTATGCTCGATACTTTAAATTTACCAGGTGAAAATTTGGGTGAAAAATTAAAATCTGCTGATCCTGATAAGTTTCCAAAATTAAATAAGATTTGGGAAGCACACAATATTCGTAATAGAATTGCTCATGAAGGGGTAGATTTTCTTTTATCAAAAAATGAAGCCCAAAGGGTTATAGGTATATACGAACAAGTCTTTAGAGATTACAATTTTATTTAACTTGTATTTTTTGTATTTTTGTGTATAATTAAGTAATAATATTTTTAAGGTTTTTAACCTTATTTTTATATAGCGGGGTAGACCTGCCTGCCGATAGGCAGGGAAAAGGTATCTCGTAAAAAATATATAGCGGGGTAGAGAAAAGGTATCTCGTAAGGCTCATAACCTTAAGATAGCCGTTCGATTCGGCTCCCCGCAACACTTCGACTCGCTACGCTCGCTCAGTGTAAACACTTTTCGAGCGAGGCGAAGTGCCCTGAGCTTGCCGAAGGGCTAAAAAGGGAAAGCAAAATATGTGGTTTGTTTATATTTTAAAATGTGAAGACGGTAGTTTTTATACTGGATCTACAAATAATCCAGATAGAAGATTTTTAGAGCATAAAAACAAAAAAGGTGGTCATTACACAAGCAGTCATAAAGTAGTAGAAAGAATTTATTTAGAAGAATGTGAAACTCAATCCATGGCATTAAAAAGAGAAAGACAAATAAAAGGATGGAGGAGGGGAAAAAAATTAAAATTAACTAATTTATCAATTTAGATAAATTAGTTGTGTTGTATGTTATAGGGTTTGTCGTTTTCTTTAGTTAGTTTATTTTTTGTCGGCGTAGCTCAGACGGTTAGAGCGTGGCACTCATAAAGCCAAGGTCGGTGGTTCGATTCCACCCGTCGACACAATACAAAGTGGAAATATTTTTCATTTTGTGTTAAATTTGTTTAGTAAACGCAGACGTAGCTCAACTGGTTAGAGCACTCGCCTGTCACGCGAGAGGTTGCGGGTTCGAGTCCCGTCGTTTGCGCATAAAATACTTAAGCCTTAATGTTTTGCATTAAGGCTTTTGTATTTTAGCAATAAACGTCGGCCTCGAAAGACGGAGGCGGTATACAAGACGAGAGTAGCGAGGGCTTGTCGCCGAGTCGGGGTTGCGAAAATTTTCTTTGAAAATTATTTGTGACCGAGTCCCGTCGTTTGCGCATAAAATACTTAAGCCTTAATGTTTTGCATTAAGGCTTTTGTATTTTAGCAATAAACGTCGGCCTCGAAAGACGGAGGCGGTATACAAGACGAGAGTAGCGAGGGCTT
>JAGOSX010000009.1:11358-15249 GCA_018062065.1 Minisyncoccota bacterium
AACGTCGGCCTCGAAAGACGGAGGCGGTATACAAGACGAGAGTAGCGAGGGCTTGTCGCCGAGTCGGGGTTGCGAAAATTTTCTTTGAAAATTATTTGTGACCGAGTCCCGTCGTTTGCGCATAAAAAGAAAAAGCTGGCTTAAGCCAGCTTTTTCTTTATGTGGTATAATTAGTATATGAAAAAAGGATATAAAGATAATATAGAAAAGTTAACTTTATCAAATAATGATTTTCGTAAAGTTTTATATACTAATTCTCATATGCAACTTGTACTTATGTCTTTAAAACCTCTAGAAGACATAGGACTTGAAACTCATAATGAAAATGATCAATTTTTTAGATTTGAAAAAGGGGAAGGCAAGGTTATTATAAATGATACAGAATATATGGTTTCTGATGGTGACGCTGTTTTAATTCCTATGGGAGCAAAACATAATATTATTAATCTTTCAGATAAAGAAGATTTGAAAATGTATACAATCTACGCACCAGCTCATCACAAAGATGGTATTGTTAGAAATACTAAAGAAGAAGCTGAAAAAAACCAAGAGGATTTCGACGGCCAAACTACTGAATAATTAAATACTTAAAAATTGAAAAATACTCTAAATTGTAGTAATCTTTTATTATTGCCGTTGTATCCGCCTGAATAGTACTTCATTCGGACAGGGCTTAGTGGTTTATAATATTCAGCCGTTGTAGCTTAGTGGTAAAGCACCATATTGGTAATATGGAGAGCGTGAGTCCGATCCTCACCAACGGCTCTAGAATTTATTTTAGTGCTATAATTAAAACATGGCAGATAAAATATTGTTAAATAATGAACTTTATCATTTTAGTGAAAGTGATTTACCTTGTTTGATTACTTATGCACCTAAAACGGGAGGCTCTCATTTTACTGTTACTTTAGTAGCAGATTTGTTTTTACAAGGTTCTAAAATCTTATTCCTCACAGCTTATCCTATGGCAAAAGAGAATTTCTTAGAACAAGTAGGCGAAGATCATTCTAAAATTATTTTTGTTGATTCTCCTGACGATTTAGAAAAAGCAAAAGATTTTCAAGTAATTATTTTAGAAAGCGGAAATGAAAATTTATTTTTAGAAGTTTCAAAAAATTTACCGGATTTACAAGAAAGAGTTATTTTAATTAAAAATATGGAAGTTTTTTCTGAAAAAGTTTTTGAGGTATGTGTGAATTTAGAGAAAGTTATTTTATCTGGAGATATAGATACAACTTCTTATAAAGAAAAAATAATTAAAAAAGATTTTAAAACAATTATTGCTTTTAGTCAGTCAGAAATTAATTTACCGATACAAATTCCAAGTTTAGAAAAATACGTCGGTTATTTATCTAGCCAAGACAAAAGTGGTTTAGTAGCCATAGAGAAAAGTATATGATTGACGAAAAATTATTTGCAGGTGCTAAACACCTGTGTGAAATTATTCTCCTATAAGTAGTCCGGCGGTAAGTCCGGCGACTAGAGCTATTCCTCCCATTATTAGTATTCGCATACCTGATTTTATAAGAGGTTGTTTTGTGAACTTTGTAGTACTCATACCAAGAGCGAATAATCCAATAAGGGTAGTAATGACTGATACTATAACTGCTGTTTTTATTGGTAAGAAAAAGTAAGAAGATAAGGGAACCATACCTCCTATAATATAAGCAAAGAACATATATATACCTCCTTTGAGAGATACTGATTCTTGTTCACCTGGAATATTAAGTTCTCTTAATACCATTTCTTTTAAAAATATTTTTTCATTTTTTGAAGCTTCTTCAGACATTTGTTTTGAAAGGTTTTCAGACCAACCATCTTTTAGATACATATTATATAATTCATTTTTTTCTGCTTCTGGAAAAAGTTTTAATTCTTCAATTTCTTCTGCTATTTTTCTTTGATCCATCTCCTCTTCAGATTTATTTGAAAGATATGATCCGATGCCCATAGAAATAGACTCAACAGCAATGATAACAGTTCCAGCAAGTATGACTGTTGCTTTGTTTCCGCTGCCTATTGCAATACCTGCTATTGAACCTAAAGTAGAAACCATACCGTCTTCTAATCCAAAAACAACCTCTCTCAAGACGTTTGCAATTTTGGATTTTTGATGGTGAATATAATCTTTATTAATTGTTGTATGTATTTCCATAAAATTTAAATTAACATCTTAGCTAAAACGTCTCCAATTAGGTAAGCTACTCCTGCTGCGAGAGCTCCGACTAGGAGCATTTCGATTCCAGCTTTAAACCAATTCATTCCGGTAACTTTTGCCCGCAAAGAACCGACTGTGAATAGGGCAATACTTGTAGATAAAATAGCGTAATTAAATACGTTATCTTTTAAGCCTATCATATAAGGTAGTAAGGGTATCATACCTGCTATCAAGAAAGCTACGAAAGTCGCCGTAGCATTTTTAATAGGATCGTGAACCTCATCTTTACTTTCCCCAATATTAGTTAAATAATCTTTTTCGGATTTACGAGCGAGGTAGTTTGAAGCGGCCATAGAAAAACCGTCAGCGAGTACGTTTGACATACCTAAAATAATAACCACCGAAGGAGAGAGGTTTGCCCCCGCAACTCCGGCTACAATAGCAAAAGTAGTAATAATACCGTCATTTGCTCCGTACACTAAATCCCCAATATATTTTCCAGCTTTATGCATATAATCTAATTATACCACAACTCGCTTTTTTTGGTTTTTTTGATTATTATGTTTATAAATGGATAAAGAAGATTTAGAAAAGAAAATAGCTGATCTCGAGAACGAAATGAGTAATGTGAATTTTTGGAATGATAAAATTCTTGCTCAAAAGAAAATCAAAGAACTAGGGGACTTAAAAGATCAAAAGGAGGGTATTGATAAATGGGGTAGAGGCGGAGCTATTTTAAGTATTGTTGCGGGGGCTGGAGGAGACGATGCGGAAGATTTTGCTTCAATGCTACTTAATATGTATTTCAAATATGCTAATAAAAAAGGTTACAATACTTTTCTTATTCATGAAAATAAAAATGATCACGGAGGATATCGAAACGTCTCTATAGAGATAGATGGCAATCCTTCGGCAAGTTCAGGACGAAATGGGCCTTATGGTAAACTTCGAAATGAAAATGGGGTTCATAGATTAGTACGTATTTCTCCTTTTAATGCGAAAAAGTTGCGTCATACTTCTTTTGTATTAGTTGAAGTTTTGCCAAAGTTCTCTAAACTCGAAGAGAGAGATTTTATTATCCCTGAAAAAGATATTAAATTTGAATTCTCTCGCGCCGGAGGTCCTGGCGGGCAAAACGTTAACAAGAGGGAAACTGCTGTACGTGTAATTCACATCCCTACTAATATTTCTGCACACTCTACCGAAGAACGTAGTCAAGAAGCAAATCGCGAAAGAGCTATGAATATTCTTCGTGCCAAACTTTTCAAAAAAGCAGAAGAAGAGAAGAAAACCTTCGAAGAGAGTTTAAGTGAAAATAAATCTACTAGTATTGAGTGGGGTAGTCAAATCCGTTCTTACGTCTTGCATCCGTATAAAATGGTCAAAGACCACAGAACAGAAGTTGAAACCGCAAAAGTTGATGAAGTTTTAGAAGGAGATATTGATATTTTTATAGAGAGTTAAAATATTGATTTTTTGTTATATTTATTGTATATTTTCATAAATTGATCATTATTTTTTTTCACAATAAAACTTTCTATTATGGGAAAAGTTAAAAAATTTGTTAGCAAAAAAGTAGAAATTAAAAAACCCCCACTAACTACTAAAAGAGGACCTATAAAAGGTCAAAATTTCAAAGATGGTATTCCGCAATGTCCTGCTAATACTAATGAGAGAGTTTTTAGGGAAATGAGAAGTTATTCTAAAGGAGATTAATGTAGTAGGTAAAAATT
>JAGOSX010000010.1 GCA_018062065.1 Minisyncoccota bacterium
GAGCAGAATAGAAAAAACTGAATCATTTGGCTCAGTTTTTTCTTTTTATATAAACAACCTCGCTAGACGGATTTCTTCAAAAGTAATTTTTGAGCCTTCTTTATCTAGAGCAGATTTTAGAGGTGAGAGTTTCCCTTTTTTATCATCTTTGAGTTTATTATTAGCTTTCGCTACTCTTTCAATATTTTCTTTTTTAGGTTTTATATGATCTATCTTTACCTCTATTCCCTTCTCTATCAATTCTTCGACGTGAGAGATTATCGTCGAGAAAACTAATTTCCGAATTTCGATAATTTCTTCTAAGCTTTTACCTTCGTCGAGTAATTCTTTCGTTAGCATTATGCTCGGAACTTTGACAAATTTATTCTTCTCGTCTTTTACTTTAACTTTTTTAATATTCCCGCCCATACGAATTATAAAATCCTCTTCGAGTTTCTTTTGATCATCTTCACTAAGATTATTAAATAATTCACTATTATTATCGCTTTCTTTTTGAAGCTTTTTATCTAATTCTAAAATAACCGGATCAACCTTTAAGGCATTCGGATTAATTCCTAAGAGATGAATACCTTTGAGCGTGCGCACTCGAGATAAAGCTACATAACCCATCCCGTAACTAAAAGATTTCGAAAGGTCGATAATAGCCGAATCGAGACTCATACCCTGACTTTTATGAATAGTAATAGCCCAAGCGAGACGAATCGGTAGCTGAGTGATAGAAGCCTTCTTCTTGCCGTTTTCTTCGATAATCCATTCTTCCTTTTTGACGTAAACCCGTTTACCGTTATAAAGTTCGACTATCGGTAACGAAGTAGTAATATCTTCATCATAAAAATCTACGACTTTACCTCTACTACCGTTTACGTAAGCTCCTTCGAGATTATTCTTGATGAACATAACTTCTGCACCCTTTTTAAGATAAAGAGTTTCTTGCGCAAGGCAACTTTTCTTGAGTATTCCTACGAGGACTTCATTGCCCGCAGTTTCCATTTGATAAATTTTAGTTTCACTATCGATTTTCCCTAATTCAATATTATTTAAATTATCGACGTCAATATTATGAGTATATAATTTCGTCCAAGTTTGCGATTCTTCAATATCTAAATGCATCCTTTTCTCAATTTCTTCAAAATGCATTTCTTCTAAATCGTCCTGCCGAATTTTATTTAAAATCTCAGTAAAGATTTCATCTTCTTGGCGATGCTGTTCGGTAATATAGCAAATAGCGAGACGCATACTTTTCCAAGCATTCGAATTAAAGACCATTTCTTTGGAAGAAAAATTAATATCGTTATCTACGTTTCTATTTTTATTTATCGGCGGAAGCTGAAAAAAATCTCCAGAGAGAATTACTTGCAAACCTCCAAAAGGAGCCTCGTTTTGCTTAAATCTACGTAAAACTTTATCTACCATATCCAGCCGAGAAGCATGAAGCATAGAGACTTCATCGATTATTAAAACTCTCGCTTTTTCAAAACGAGACCAAAGGTATTTCTTGCTCTCGAGATCATCTAAATCCCGTTCAGTTAAAGTCTCGCGAATACCTATACCCGACCAACCGTGAATAGTCATACCGTTCATATGCGTCGCTGCTATTCCTGTCGAAGCTGTTACTGCTACTGGTATATCGTGCTCATTTAGATAATTAATATATTGATTAAGGAGAAAAGTTTTACCAGACCCCGCACTACCAGTAAGGTAGACGTTTACTCCAGTTTTCATTATTCGCAAAGCTTCTTCTTGAGTCATTTATTTTAATTATACAAGATAAAAGAAATAAAAGAAAAACCTCCCTTTTGGGAGGTTTTTAAATTGTGGTCAGGAATAATTTTTTGCCGTCGCAAAAAATTTTCACAACCCTGGCTCGCGGTTTTGCGAGCTCGCAAAACATCGCTCCGCCTTCCACAAACTAAAAATCTCCCTCAAGGGAGATTTTCTTTACGTTTGTGGACCCTACAGGACTCGAACCTGCCACCTCCTCATTGCAAATGAGGCGCTCTAGCCAGATGAGCTAAGGGCCCAATAAAATACATTTTATACTATTTTTATAAAAAAGCAAATTAAAAAACTCCCTTTTGGGAGTTTTTTAAATTCTTAATGCAATAATTATTGCATAGAAGGAGTACTAGGAGTATTCATAGTCATTTGTGAATTTCCTGTATTTTGTCCTTTGTATAAGATTCCAGCTAGAAGCAAAATAAATCCTAAAACAGACAAACCTCCTACTAGCAAGTACGCAGTTTGAACTGATACTGTAGCAGCAGAAAGTAATCTAAATGCCCAAGTGAATGAAATAAGAAGTAGTCCAATAGCAAATACTAAAGATCTAAAACGTACAACATTACTCTCAGAAGTCAAAGCAACATAAATCAAAACTAAAGCACTAGGTACCCATACAGCATACATAAGCCAAGCATCTAGGTTTTGTAATACGTATAAAGTAGTGTCTCCTAATCCAGTTAAATCCATACCTACAATTCCTGCAAGTTGGAATAATGAACGACAAAGTGCAAAAATACCGAATACGAACATCATTAAACCTTTACCTGTACCCTTTGTATCTGCGTACATAAGCAATATAAAAATAAACAAAGATACCCAAAGCACAAGATCAGACACTAAAAACATAACTTGCTGTGTTACTCCTTCTGTTTTAAGAATAGTAAAAGCAATCAATACTAAGAAAGCGAAAGTAGCTACGAAGTATTGAGAAAGGTATTTAACTTTTCCTGTACCACCTTCTGTTTTAGGTTGACGAGAAAAAAGTACTACCCAAGATAGAACTACGATAACAGCATCAATAAGAGCTGTGTTTCCTATAAATTCCATATAAATAATTTTTAAAAAATAATTAATAAATTATATGACTTCGACTTTTTGCATATAACATATATATTATATATAATATAAGAAAAGCAAGCAAACAAAAATATGGAAAAAGACAACCCCAACAATCAAAAAAATATCATCTCTTCTGTAGAAAAGCCTAAAATTACAATTTTAATGAAACTTTTCAGTGCTTTTATATTTTTTAGTATATTTACTATTATTGCCTTATCTTTGATAGCCTTTTGGACTTTCCAAAGTACTCACCTAGATTTAACTACTGAAGAACTAACTATCCTATATACAAATTATAAAAATAATTTTATCTTTGTTATTTTGCTTGTTATTGTTCCAGCGATTTTCTTAGCGGTTAGCGTCGCTGAGCATATTGCTTCTCCTGTACGTCTTATCAAAAATAGCATTAAAGAAATTGCGCAAGGTAACTTAGATATAAAACTATCTACTGATCGTCGCGACGAATTTGCAAACGTTATTAATCTTTTTAATGAAATGGCCGCAAAATTAAAAGAAGTAAAAGAAAGAAATGACGAAATTTCTAAAATGAAATCTAACTTTATTACTGTTGCTTCGCATCAACTCCGTACACCTGTTTCAGGGGTGCGTTGGGGGCTTGATGCTCTCGCTTCTGAGCTTAAAGGACCACTCAATCAAGACCAAAAAGATATATTAGCAAAATGTATAGAAAGAAATACTGAAACGATTAAAAATATAGACGATCTTCTAAAGGTATCTCAAATTGAAGAAAATAATTTCCCTTACGAATTAAAAGAAGTTTATATAAAAGAGTTATTAGAAAAAGCTATCAAAGAATTTGACGCTGAGGTCAAAATTAAAAATAAAAAGATTAGTTATCAAAATAAATTAGAAAAAGATATCAAACTAATAGCAGATCCAGCGAGAATTAATACTGTTTTCAATAACTTAATAGAAAATGCTATTAACTACGGAACGAATGATACAGATATTTTGATTTCAATTTCTATCGAAGGCGAATACGTTTTGATTCAAGTTGAAAATTACGGTATTGGTATTAAAAAAGAAGATGAAGAAAAAATCTTTGCTAAATTCTTTAGAGCCGAAAATGCGATTTTATCTAAGCCTAACGGTATTGGTTTAGGATTATATATCACTAAGAAAATAATAGAATACCATAAAGGTAAAATCATAGCCTTTTCAAGAGAAGACGAAGGTAAAACTGTATTTTCTGTATATTTACCTATACCAAAATCTTTAATTACTGAAAAAGCTCCAGTAGAAAACTTCTTAGAGAGTATTTAAATAATTTTTATAGTTTTTTCTGTACCACCTTTGATGATATAATCAGCAACTTGGTTTTCAACTATTTCTTCGATAGATCTCTTGATAGGGCGAGCTCCAAAAAGTGGATCAAATCCAGCGAGAGCAACTTTATCTACTAAAGCCTCATCAACTATTAAATCAAGACCTTTATCTTCATAAAGTCTTTCTTTAAATTCGTTAAGCAATAGGCGAGTAACTTTTTTAATCCCCTCTTTGGTCAAAGGTTTAAATAAAATAATATCAGAAAAACGATTCAAAAATTCTGGAGCAAAAATATTTTCATTAATAATAGTATTTATCAAAGTCTTTTTATCTTGATTTGGATTTTGGATAAGTTCATTACTACCTGCATTCGTAGTAGCGATAATAATCGCATTTTTGAAATTCGCTTCACGTCCATTCTTACGAGTTAGGTGACCTTCGTCGAGAACTTGAAGCAAAAGCTGATGAATTACTCTATGGGCTTTTTCGAGCTCATCAAAGAATACTAAAGATAGCGGATTTTCTTCTATGACACTCGCTACTCTATCAGAAAAAACATCCAAGGAATCAGGCAAAGAGAATTCACTCATATCGAATCTAATCATAGCGTCTTTGCGTCCAAAGTAACTCTCGGCTAAGATTTTCGCAGTATAAGTCTTACCTACCCCAGTAGTTCCTAAAAACATAAAACTCGCAGGCTTATCAGGGTCTCCAATTCCGGCTCTTAGTCTCTTGAGAGCATTCGCGACATCACGAACTCCTTCTTCTTGATCGATTATTTTAAGTAGCATATTTTTCTCTAAATCAATAAGCAAAGATTTTTCATCAGCTCCTAAATCTCCGATAGACATATTGGTTTTATCAGAAATTATTTGTCTTACGTCTTCTATACTTATATCTTTACTTAAAGTTTTAAGTTCATCTAAAAGTAAAATTGATTTTAAAGGTTGAGGTTGATTACCTACGTAGCGGTTAGTTAACCTTAGTATTTCTAAAATAGCTTCTTCGTTAATCCGAAGCCCTTTAAGGAAAATATGATTACGCAAAATAGCTAAAGTCTCTTCATCATCAGTCTCAGGCATATCTACTTTCAAAAACTTAGACAAAAATTCAGGATAATTTTTAAGAACTCTATCAAGTCCCGCAAAATCAGTCGTAGCTATTATTCCTAAATGAGGCATATCGAGATAAGGTAAAAATTTATCATAAATATTATTATATTCATAAATATTTTCTATTGCTAAAATAACGTTACCTGCTTCACTCGCTTCATTCATCGCACTTTGAAAATCTTCTAAACTAATATCTTCAGGAGCAAAATTCACTATACGATGATGCGCTATGCCGGGAAAAGAAAGTCCTGATTTACCGAGGCGTCCTAAATAAGAAATCAAAGTGCTTTTCCCTACTCCAGTCTCACCTACTAGTAAAATATTTCGAGACTCTTCTTTCGATAAACCGCGTTCAATAACTCGCAAAGCTTTCTCTTTACCGTAAATTTGTATTCCTTCGAGGCTGAGCATATCGTGACTATGTTTGTTTAAATAAAAAGTATTACCGTAAGAAAGTTCACTACCGACAGACCCGAAATCACGCAAAGTTTCTCGAGAAATTTGTATCGGAAAGAAAAAGAAAATTGGAAAAGTTAAAATTGTCAATAAAGTAAATACTAATCCTAAAACAATTAAAATAATTCTAAATAAGAATCCCAAGATTCTAGAAAAAATAGCAAAAACAACTCTCTCTAAAATATCGAAATCTCTATTCGGAGTATCATTTTGAAAAGGACTAAAAAGAGTTTTCGTTAGTAAAGGAATTGAAAAAAAATTATAAGAAAAGCTAACTAAATTTTGCCATGATTTTACGCCTTTATGCATAGGTATATTCTAACATAAAAATAGTTGTTTTAAATAGGCTTACGAGCACAAAACAAAAAGCCCCTTACGGGGCTTTTTGCGGCACATATCTTGTTTACGATTAAATGTAAGTTTGGGGATTGCTCCCGCCTCACACTCACAAATACAGTATAGCATATTGCAGAATAAAAAGCAAGCCCCTGTCAGTCACGACCGACTGGGCAAGTAAAATAGAAAAATCCCTCTTGCGAGGGATTTTTCATTTGTGTTTTGTATCTATAAGCCGAATTCTGTAATTCTATTTACATAGAATGATAACAATTTATCTAGCCCTTCGATTACTCTCAGGGTCAAGCGATTCTTCCCTCGACTTCGCTCGGGACTAGTCCTGAACTTGTTGAAGGACACGATCTTGCATTCATGTAAGGATTTAGCCGTTTCAATAAAGCGTTAGCTTTATTGTCCTTCGTAGCTTTACGCGTAGAAGGACTATAAGGCCTATTAGCTTTCCTCGCCCTTCTTCGCTAAAGCTATGAAGGGCGTTTTTCTCCTTTCGAAGAAAAACGTCTCTGCTCGCACCTCGCACCTCGCGGTGGATGGGAATTACCCACTACACTTTGTCCGCCTACGCTAAAGCTTCGGCGGACGCTCAATTTTATAATTGCTAAAAGCAAAACAAAATTGGCGAATGTTCGGACTTTCCTCACGAGTTAAACTCGCGTAGTTATCACAATACAAAACATTTATAGTATACAATACTATTAAAATTTTGCAAACCATGTCAATCGCAAGCATTTTTCATAAATAGGTAAACCCCGTCGCTCGCGAGCGACGGGGTAAATAAAAAAGCCCGGCTACATTGAAGCAGCTCGGGCTTTGTTCATTTATCAAAACAATAAATTTTATTGTTTGATTACTTTTTTAGTTACTTGGCGACCTTGGCTGTCAGATATATTGATAAACAAAGGACCTATTGGTGCATTTGAAATATCAATATTTACAGATTCAGAAACTGGATTTGGATAGACATTAATGTCACCCCTATCCTCTCTAAATCGGTTTTCGGTTTCATCTGTTCTAGTTGTTACACCAGAACCAATTTTGACATGATATTCAAATTCATAACAAAATTTTGGAGTACTTACTCCATTATTCTTTGTAGAATTTATTATCAGTCTATAATAATGAGATCCTTCTCCCAAGGAAACCTTTATATTGTTTCCTCCTGCAAAGGCCCCACCAGACCAAGAATATTTTAAATTTTCATTGGCTTCTGGTATCACTACCGGAGCTAAGAGTTTTAAATCTGGTCCAGATATTGGATCAGGATCCTGAGGTAAGTGTATGGTTTCACCATATTTCACTGTTCCATAAGATCCAAAATCAGATTTAATTTTAGTTCTGTCGCATTCCAAAGTGCTTACGTCACCATCTCCAGTTTTACTATTAATCAAAATAGTATTGCTGAAAACTTTTACTTCTCCGCCTTTTACGACGGTAAGTTTTACTTCATACCATCCATCTTTTTCAAAGATGTGAACTGGATTTTTTTCGTTCCCGAACAATCCAGTACCTCCGTCCCCGAAATTCCAGATGTAAATTTCTGGCTCCCCTGAAGATAGATCTCTAAAATACACTTTTCTTAAATTTACTTCATCTATCTCATGGGAAAATCCTGCACTAAGTGGGCATACTGCAATAACTTGACCCATGCAAGTATCCACATGAACGATTTCTTTTTCTATTTTTACTTTTTGTCCCGCGACAAGGGGTAACGAAGATAAAGAGAAACATCCATTCTGATCTTTTACTTTAAGAGTATAAAGTTTAAAATCTGGTGGTGTTATACTTTGAGTTACTGCTCCATTACTCCATAAATTACCTGAGGGTAAAGTTGAAGTTAAAGTAATTACTCCATCTGCGTTCACAGATTGAAACACTCCAGGGGCTGGGCTCATTGAAAATTCAGAAACCGATGCAGTCACAGATGCTGTGCATCCGTTAGAACCAGTTACTGTCACAGTATATGTTCCCTTGCCAACTTGAATCGTTGGACCAATCATTCCGTTAGACCAAAGATAACTCACCCCGCCTGAAGCGGTTACAGTAGTCTTTTCACCAACACAAACCTTGTTGTTTCCAATAATTGGAGGTGCTTGAAAATTCATCACTTCTACATTTTTAGAAGAAATAAATTCTGAAGTTCCTACAGTCATAGTGACCGTGTAAGTGGCTGAATTCATAACCTCTACAGAAGAAGTCATGGCTCCATTACTCCACATGTAATTTGCTCCAGCTACTTCTGTAGCCTGAAGTTTAGTTTTACCACAGAATTTAGTTTCTGTAATATCTAAACTAATATTACAAGGAGGGGCTACAGTAATTTGCAACGTTCCAGTTGCTTCACCTCCATTACTACAAATTGCAGTACAAGAATAGGTACCACTTTCTGTAATATTGAGGAATGCATTATTGCTTCCACCTGTATTCCAGGTGTAGCAATTTTCCGAAGCAGGTTCTGGGCAATAGGCAAAAAGCCTAGCCTCCCCACATTCGTTTTCCAATAAAAAAATATTAACCGCACAGTTTTGCTGTGCATTTAAAGTTAGGCTCAATCCACACAGGAGAACCAGAAGAAGAAAAAATATTTGTTTCATTATAATGAAAATTTTAGTTTTGACGAAATTGTCTTTTTAAGCACTAAAAAATAAAATATTAATGCGCAAAAAGACAATTTCTTCTCAAAAATTTCTCTTTTTTAAAGAACTATTTTACTTTCTATATGATATCATATAAAGTTATAAAAGTCAATATGAGGTCTTGACTTATTTTTTAAAATATGCTAGGATAAGGGGGTCAATTATAAGTTTATAAGTTAAGTTAATTATCAATATTAATACCGCATAGCGGAAAAAATTATGAAAAATATCATGAAAAAAGTTTTTTCAATGTTTGTTATATTCGGACTTGTTGCATCTTTCGGAAGTAAAGCTCTAGCTTCTACCCCGTCTTACGTTTCAACTAGTGCTACAAATATAACTCAAACATCAGCAACATTAGGTGCTACATTTAATCCTAATGGATTAAATACTTACGCGTGGTTTGAATTCGAAAATCAACCTGGTGTAAAGCATGCATATATGAATTTAGGAAGTGGAAATAGTAATATAACTATTTATCACTACCCTACAGGACTTACAGCAAATACTAACTATAGATATAAAGCTGTAGCGCAAAATACTTCGACAGACCCGAACGTATCATCTGGAACTGCTTCTAGCGGATGGCGTTCTTTTACAACTACAGGTACTTCTGGAAACTGTACTAGTGGATGTAACCCTTGTACAACAAATTGTAACCCGAACCCTTGTACTAACTGTTGTACTTACAACTGTAACCCTACCCCGACTCCTACAGTTAACGTAACTGCGAGTCCGACTTCTATAAATGCTGGATCATCTTCAGTTATTTCTTGGACTTCAAGTAATGCTACTTACTGTTCAAATAACTTCGGAGGAACTACAAGCACTTCAGGTAGTAAAATAGTTTATCCGAACTACACAATGACCTATACAGTAACTTGTACTGGAGCTGGAGGAAGTGCATCTGATTCTGCAGTTGTTTACGTAACTTCTGTACCTGATCCAGATCCAGTTTATACTCCAACAGTTAACTTAGTAGCAAATCCTACTTCTGTAGTTTACGGAGGTAATGCGACTTTATCTTGGACTTCAACTAATGCTAACTCATGTTACGCAACAGGCGGATGGACAGGTACAAAAACAGCTAGTGGAAGTTATACTCTAAGTAATTTAACAACAACAAAAACTTATTCTATTGTTTGTACTGGTGCTGGAGGCAGTGCTTCTGATTCCGTAACTATAGGCGTAAGTTCTATGCCTGATCCAGATCCAGTTTATACTCCAACAGTTAACTTAACTATAAATGATAACTCTATTCCTTATAACGGAAATGTAATACTTTCTTGGACTTCAACTTATGCAAATTCATGTACTGCTTCTAATGGATGGTCTGGAACTAAAAGTACAAGTGGAACTGAAACTAAATATAATTTAACAAGTGGTAAAACTTATACTATTACTTGTTATGGAGATGGTGGAAGTGCTAATAAATCTGTATCTGTAGCAGTAGAAGACAATAATCAAAATATTAATCCTAATGTTACTACTAATTCCCCTTCAGGAGTAGGTACAAATTATGCAACTCTAAACGGTACAGTATCATCAAACGGTGGAAGTGCTGTTAGAGCTTGGTTTGATTGGGGAACTAACTCTAGTATGGGTAATCAAACTAATCAAGTAAATTACGGCACTGCAAGTAATACAAATTACTCTTATAATCTAGGAGGTTTACAATCAAACACAACTTATTATTACCGTGCAGTAGCTCAAAATGAAAACGGTCAAATGGTTTACGGATCACAAATGAGCTTTACTACATCTGGTAATGGAGGCTGTACATATAATTGTTACAACAATAATGTTCCAAGTGTAACTACTTATAATCCTACTGAAGTATATGCTAACTCAGCAGTGCTTAACGGATATGTAGAAACAAATGGTCAATATACAGTTCGCTGGTTTGAATACGGCACAAGTACAAATTACTTAGCTACTCAAACAAACAAACTAAATCAAGGAATTTCAAGTGGTAACTTTAACCAAATCGTAACCGGATTACAACAAAACGTAACTTATTACTATCGTGCAGTAGCGCAAGGTAATGGTCAAACTGTTTATGGTAACGTACTTACTTTCTCTACAACTGGATTTAATAATAATACTTGTGTATTTGGAAACTGTGCACCGACTGCAGTTACAACTCTTGCAACAAACGTAGATAATAATTCTGCAAGATTAAACGGGCTTGGTTTAGTAAATGGAAACATAAATACTAACGGATACTTTGAATACGGAACAAATGCAAACTACTTAGGTCAAACTACAAACAACGGTTATATCGGTAGCTCTGCGTCTTCACCTTTCTATTCAAGTCTGTTCGGTTTATCTCCTAATACAACTTATTATTACCGTGCTGTAGTAACTAATCAATACGGAACAAGTCGTGGAGATATTCAATCTTTCAGAACAAGATCAAATCCTATTGTAAACGGAACAAATACAACAAACACAACTACTACAAATACTAGAATCATATACCGTGAAGTTATACCTGTAACTAACGTAGTAACAACAAGTACAGAAGTAGGAATTTCAAAACCTTCATTAGTATTCTTAACTATCAACAGAGATAATGAAACTATCGGTCTTGGAAATGAAATCGAATATACAGTAAACTACAAGAACGTTTCAGCTGAATTATTAAGAGACTTAGTATTGCGTGTAGTTTTACCTAAAGAATTAAGTTTTGTTGACTCTAGTCGTGGAGCTTTCTCAGAAGAAAATAATACTCTAGTAGTAAATATAGAAAACTTATATCCTCAAGAAGAAGGTAGTGTATTCTTTAGAGTGAGAGTGGACCGTGGTAGTGAAGTTGGAAAGATAATTGTAACTACTGCAAATATGGTTTACACAATAGCTAGTAGTAATATTCAAGAAGAAGTATTCGCTTATTCTAAAAATACTTTAGCTAATAACGGAAACGTATTAGGAGCAGCAAGTATTTTCGGAGGAAGCTTCTTCCCTACTACTTTGGTTGGATGGTTATTACTTATCTTGATTATATTACTTATCGTTCTTGCAATAAGAATGGCTTACTATAATCATAGAGCAAAAACAGTTATTAATCATAACTATGTAGCAACCGATCACACTCCAAATCATTAATAAAACTAATTAAAGAGCCTCGACGCGTAAGCGTCGAGGCTCTTGACTTTTAATTATTAATATGATATAATAGAAATATAAATAATATGAAAAATTTAATGAAAAAATTAATAGTTTTAGCTCTGCCAGTATTCTTGATACCGTTTTTCTCTTATGCTGGAGCTATTAACGTAAATACTGTTTATTCTACTATTGGTACAACTGAAGTAACTGTTTATGGTAGTGTTAATCCGGGAGGAATTATGACTACTGCTTGGTTCGAATATAGTGAAGATATGAACTTTTTGAATTACAAAGAAAGTAATCACGTATTCGTAGGATCTCAAGGCAATGAATTCCCTATTCGTGCTACTTTAACTAACCTAAAACCGGATACGATTTATTACGTAAGAGCTGTAGCTGATAATACTCAAGGCACAGTTCGTGGAAATACAGTCATGTTAACTACTAATCCACGCATAGAAAATAATACTAATATCATAAATGTACAAAATACCAATATCTCCCAAGTTAAAAGTGCAAATACTACTAAAAAAGTAGAAACCAAGATTGTTTACATAAATACAAATAATAATTTCAGTAATTACAATTCAAATCAAAATTATAATTCTAATTATTCAAAAGATTTAAATCCGAATTATAATCAAAGTGCAAATATTTTATTTAGCTACAACGACTTTATGCCGAATACTTTCTTTGGCTGGTTAATTCTAATCTTGTTAGTGTTTGCAATACTAAGCGTAATTCGCAGATTATTCTTTTATTACTAAAAGAAATTAGCTATATCACCTATTTTAATATTGTATTTTTTAGTAAAGTTACTATTTACTTCAAGTACATACATAGACGGAACTTCAGGTCCGAAAACTTCTGGGTAAGTTTTCGGACTTAAGTTTTCTTTAATATAAATTATTTTTTTATTTTCATCTAACCAAATAATATCGATTGGGAAATTCATATCCTTCATCCAGAACATATTCTTACCCGGCCCATCAAACACAAAAAGCATACCGGAATTCGCACCCAAACTAACTCTACCGGAAAGCCCGCGAGCGCGCTCTACGTCACTACTTGCGATATCAACTTCAATAATCGTATCATTAATCTTTACATAATTAATAGCAGTCACTTCTTGCTTTATAACTTTTTCTTTTTTACTTTCACTAGATAAAATATAAAGTGCTCCAAAAGCAATGAAAATTAAAAGAAATAACCATATAAAAATAGACTTCATAAGTTATATTATAACTTATTTATTATACCAACCCAATTGTCTACCGATTTCGTCTGGGCTTAATCTTTTACGAGCAAGTACAATATGCCCGTTTTCAACTATTATTCTTTGAGGTTTAGAAACAATACAATGGTTCATAGCTAAAGCATCTTGATAAGCTCCAGTATCTAAGACTGCGATGTACATAGGATTATTGTTAATTTCATTATAATCGTATTTTGGGAAACGAACTGCTCCATCTACCCCTTTATAAAAATCATCACTATCACAAGTCGAACCTGCAAACCAAACTTCACCCAAATCATCGTCATTTTTATTATTTACAGGTACAATAGACCATTTTTGATCAATAGCCCAAGTATCACAAAGATCGTTCATAAAGCTTCCGTCAATCACATACCATTGCTTTTCATCTTTTTTATTGTTTTTATGAACTTTCTTAGTATCTATAACTTTAAAGATAGTCATTTGAGCTGGAGCTACTACATAACGTCCCCATTCACAAATCAAATTTGGATGAGGCATTTCGTGCTTCTCAGCTTCAGATTTTAATAAAGTAAATATTTTCTCCATCAATTTATCTAAATTAAAACCTCTTTGTCTTGTATACGGAATAGGCATACCGCCTCCGATATCTAAAGTATCGAGAGAAGGATTAGTTTTCTTTAATTCAAAATAAACATCCAGAGCGTATTTAATAGGAGTTAAAATATCTCCAGATTTTTCAATTTGCGAACCAATATGATAGTGCAAAATTTTTAGACTTTTAAACGGACCCATATCATAAATCTCACGAGCTGAAAAACCGAAACGGTCAACTTTCTTGTTCCAATAAGAACTCGCTTTTACAGGCATATCAAGGCGAATACCTACGTTATATTTAGAATGCTGAAGCATTTTAAGCTCACTCGGCCCTTCAATAAGCGGAAAAATCTTTACCCCTTTGTGTTGCAATTCATCAATAAGATTTAAATAAGCATCGTTCTTCGGCCCACTACAAAGAATACGTATATCAGGATTAAATTTATCTTGCTCTAGCATTTTTTTAACGAGATAAAGTTCAGTATAAGAAGAAGTTTCTAAATGAGCTCCTTCCCCTACGAGAGCCATCACAACTTCACGAGTTTGATTAACCTTCATTGGATAATGATAAAGGAATTTACCTTGATAATTTATTTTCTTGATAGTGCTATTTGCTAAATCCATCAAATCTTCTAAACGCTCTTCAATAATAAAAGGCATTAAAATTTGCAAAGAAGTTCCAAACTTCTCTACTAAATATTTAACGTTATAAATATTGTGCCCTTCTTTGATATTAAGGTCGCCATCTTTATTCCAATCAAAATATTGAGTATTGAATTCATTAATACCTAACTTCCATAACTTTTTTGAAACCGAATTTTTCTTTTTTGTGGTCATTTAAATAAAAAATTTTTGAATAATATAACTTTTTTGTTAAAAAATTATACCAAATAAATAATAAAATGTAAAGAGATTTATCCTCTATTTTTATTATATAACATCTTAATGATTAATTCTATAGTTAGCCAAGAATTCTTCTTTAAATTCATAAAAATTATCATCTAGTATGGATTGCCTTATTTTATGCACAAGATTTACGATAAAATACAAATTGTGAATTGAAGCTAAAGTTCCAGCTAGCATTTCTTTACCATGAAAAAGATGCGCAATATACGCCTTGGTATGATTCTCGCAAGCGTAGCATTTGCAATCTTCTTCAATAGGAGTATGGTCAGTTCTATACTTCGTATTAGTAATAATTATTTTTCCTTTTTTAGTATAAATAGTACCGTTACGTCCTAAGCGAGTCGGTAATACACAATCGAACAAATCTACTCCGTTCTCAATACCCATAAATAAATCTTCCGG
>JAGOSX010000011.1:0-3473 GCA_018062065.1 Minisyncoccota bacterium
TACTAAGAAAGAATTACATAATATACAAACCTTTCTTAATACTGTGCCGAGAAAAGTGCTTGAGTTTAAGTCTGCTAGTGAGGTATTATTAGAATGTAAGGTGTCCTAATTGAGGGGTTAAGAGAGTATGTTAAACTCAAAATAAATTTATCATAAAAATAAATTTTGTCAAACTAACTCTTTGCATGCTATTATAAAAAAGTGAAAAAATCAGAGCAACAATTTATCCACCTCCATACTCATAGTCATTATTCCTTACTCGATGGACTTTCAAAAGTTGAGGATATGGTCCGTATTGCCAAAGAACACTCTATGCCCGCTATGGCAATAACTGACCACGGCAACATGTACGGTGCGATAGAATTCTACAAAGAATGCAAAAAAGCAGGAATCAAACCTATCATCGGTTGTGAAGTCTACGTCGCTGAGAGAAAACTCTCGGATAAAGAACCCGGCATAGATAATAAACGTTATCACTTGATATTGCTTGCGAAAAATCTCAAAGGTTACAAAAACTTAATGCGTATAGTTAGTGAAGCTAACCTAAAAGGTTACTATTATAAACCTCGCGTAGATATGGATTTACTCCGTGAATTTTCTGAAGGAATTATCGCTCTTTCAGGTTGTATGGGAGGTAAGCTTTCTCGTGCAGTTTTGAATAATGATATGGATAAAGCGCGCGAATTAATTCGCGAGCATCAAGAAGTTTTCGGCAAAGAGAATTACTTTATTGAAATTCAATCTCACCCGAAAATAGAACGCGACGCCGAACTCCGCGAGAAATTAATCGCCCTTGCAAAAGAATTCGGTATACCAGTAGTTGCAACTCAAGACTCTCACTATCCCTGCAAAGACGATCACAAAGCGCATCATACTTTGCTCCAAGTAAATACCGGTACCGACGGTAAAGACGCAAGTAAATTTGAATTCTCCGAAGATGACTTTTCTCTAATAGATACGAAAACAGCTTTAGAATATTTCTCTGATTTTCCGGAAGCAGTACTAAATACGAATCTAGTAGCAGACATGTGCGAGGATTACGAGATAGAACTCGGAGTTCCATATTTCCCAGAATTCAAAATCGAAGGAGATCGTGATCCGAATATAGTCTTGAAAGAACTCGCTTATGCTGGTTTCCCTTTTCGGAAACTTGATGAAAATAATTCTATTTACAAAGATAGATTAGAATACGAATTAGGTATAATCAAGCAAAAAGGTTACGCTACTTATTTCCTAGTTGTAGGAGACTTGCTTCGCTATGCGCGCGAGAACGGAATCCTTACGAATATTAGAGGATCCGTCGCAGGATCGCTCACTACTTACTTACTCGGTATTACGAACGTAGATCCGATAACTTACAAACTTCCTTTCGAAAGATTCCTAAACCCTGAGCGTCCTTCGTTACCTGATATCGATATGGACTTTGCTGATAACCGTCGTGCAGAGATGATTGCTTATGTAAAAAGTAAATACGGAGAAGACCGCGTCGCGCAGATAGGGACTTTCGGTACTATGATGGCGAAAGGTTCAGTCCGCGATGTAGCTCGAGCGCTCGGATACGAATACGCTGTTGGTGATAGAATTTCTTCTATGATTCCTCTTGGTTCTCAAGGTATGCCGATGACTATTGATCACGCTATGGAACTCGTACCTGAACTTGCTGAAGCTTATAAAAAAGAACCTCAAACCAAAGAAATTATAGACCTCGCGAAAAAAATGGAAGGTTGTGTTCGTCACGTATCCGTTCACGCAGCCGGAGTAGTTATTTCTCCGAAGCCACTTTATGAATTTACCCCTGTGCAATTTGATCCAAAAGGTGGAGACGTGATAACTCAATACGATATGTATCAGATAGAAGACGTTGGACTTCCAAAATTCGACTTCTTGGGAATTCGTAACCTTTCTATACTTGCTGACGCGGTAAAAATAGTTAAGATCACGAAAGGAGTAGAAGTTGATTTAGAATATGTAAACGTAGAAGATAAAAAAACTTTCGAGCTTTTAGCGAGTGGACAAACTGAAGGACTTTTCCAACTCAACGGTTCGGGTATGACTGCTTATTTAAAGCAACTTAAACCAACTACAATTCACGATATCAACGCTATGGTAGCTCTTTACCGTCCGGGACCTATGCAATTCATTCCTCTATATATAGAGAGAAAACATAAACCAAGTTTAGTGCGTTATTTAGATCCAGCACTCGAACCAATACTCAAGCAAACTTACGGAGTTCTAGTTTATCAAGATGACCTCCTTTTAATAGCTATTCATATAGCAGGATATTCTTGGGGAGAAGCTGATAAATTCCGTAAAGCTGTCGGTAAAAAAATCCCTGAGGAAATGGCCAAACAAAAAGAGCATTTCATAACAGGTTGCGTCGAGCATTCTAAGTGGCCCCTTAAAAAAGCGCAAGAACTTTGGAACTGGATCGAACCTTTCGCTGCGTACGGATTTAACAAAGCTCACTCAGCGAGTTACGGACGCGTCGCATATCAAACCGCATATATGAAAGCGAATTACCCTGTCGAATATATGACTGCGATTTTGACTGCAGAGTCCGGTGACGTAGAAAAAATTTCTCAAATAGTTAACGAATGTAAAGCTATGAAGATTAACGTCCTTCCTCCAAATATCAACGAAAGTTATAAAGACTTTACTTATATCAACGAAAATACAATTCGCTTCGGACTCTATACTATTAAAAATCTTGGCGGAGATATCGGAGAAGCTATCATCGAAGAACGCAAAAAGGGTCATTATACTTCTATCGGGAATTTCTTAGACCGAGTCAAGCATAAAAATTTAAATAAAAAATCTATGGAAGCTTTAATCAAATCTGGCTCTATGGACGAATGGGCGGATCGCGGAGTACTCCTCGCAAATCTTGAAGATATGCTTTTATATAACAAAGAAGGCAGTAAGCAAAACGCAAATCAAATTTCCCTTTTCGGCGGAGCGACGGATATCAAAGCTCCAGAATTTAAATTAAAAGTTGGTACTCCTGCAACTACCAACGAAAAGCTTTCTTGGGAGAAAGAACTTCTCGGACTTTATATCTCAGGGCATCCTCTCGAAAGACTCCGAGATAAACTCGAAGCGAAACCTATAAATATTAAAAAAATAAAAGAAGAGTTAGGCAACGGGCACCCTCTAGCGATAGGCGGAATGATTACCCAAGTCAAAAAAGTTATCACTAAGAAAAATGACAACATGGCTTTCATAACTATCGAGGATTTGACTGGTAGCATAGAAGCCGTAATCTTCCCGAAACTTTATCAAGCGAACGTTGAATTAATAGTTCCTGAAAAATGCGTAGCAATTTCTGCAAAAGTAACAATCCGCAACGGCGAAAAATCCCTAGCAATAGAAGGCATCAAAGAAATTTAGGAAATAAAAAAGCCCGAAAATAAATTCTCGAGCTTTTACAATTTCTCTATTCCATTAATTCTTCATATTTATAGAAAGCTTTTACT
>JAGOSX010000011.1:3573-14727 GCA_018062065.1 Minisyncoccota bacterium
TTGACTGAACTAAGGTCAGATTTCTTCCAAAGCTTTTTAGCTTCTGCAGGATTGGTAATGCTATCAATTTGATCTAACATTAATTCTTCATATTTATAGAAAGCTTTTACTTTGACTGAACTAAGGTCAGATTTCTTCCAAAGCTTTTTAGCTTCTGCAGGATTGGTAATGCTATCAATTTGATCTAACATTAATTCTTCATATTTATAGAAAGCTTTTACTTTGACTGAACTAAGGTTAGATTTCTTCCAAAGCTTTCTAGCTTCTGCAGGATTGGTAATGCTATCAATTTGATCAATAGCTTCTGTAGAAACAAAAGAAACCGGCTCGGTAATTTCTACTATTTTTGAAGTTTCAACAGCTTGTTTTTCTGGGTTTTCCGAACTACAAGAAATGAAAGAAAAAAACAAAATAGATAAAATTACAAAAAATAAAATTCTCATTTCCAAAAATTTTTAAGATTAACAATAGCTCAAAGCCTACATTTATAAGCTACAAACTATTATTAACCTAAAAAATTCCCTTTTTTAAAGATCAAAATACTTTAATATAATAGCATATTTAGTATAAAAAGTCAAGGCTAATTAAATAGCGTCATTGCTTTTTGATAGCTTTCGTTTTCGATGATTTCAATCCCTTCGGAGACGTTTTTGGCGACTTTTTTAAGAATATCTAATTCTTCTTTTTTGAATTCACCAAGCAAGAATTTTAGAATCTTATCTTCCCCTTTTGGTTTCTTATTTTTGCCGGTTGGAGTAGTTGGGCAAATGCCGATACGAATACGTAAAAACTCTTCAGTCTTTAAGACTTTGATTATTGATCCTACACCGTTGTGTCCCCCTGATGAGCGGTTAAAAGAAATTTTAATTTTGCCAAGAGGTAAATCTATATCATCATAGATAATAATAATATCTTTTGTTTTAATTTTATGTTTTTTTTGTGCATAAACAACAGAAGCCCCTGAATTATTCATAAAGGTTTGTGGTTTTAGATATTCCACCTCTTTTTTACCAATTTGTTTTTTAATAAAAAAAGTTTTTGCTTTTTCGCTATATGACCAATCTTTTTCATTTAAAATATAGTCAAGAATAATAAACCCTACGTTGTGTCGAGTATATTTATATTTTTCTCCTGGGTTACCTAACCCTACAATTAAACTATTCATATAGATAAATAATATCATTTTACAAAATAAAAATAAACTATATTAGAAAATGGATTTTGCTATTCTGTCAAGTTTATTCTGTGCTACAATAGGGAGATGGAAAATCAAAATGCAAATCTAAATGCAGAAATTCCAAAAACAACTAAAAAAGAAAGTTTTTGGGAAACTATTCGTTTTATTTTACTAGCAATTATTATAGTAGTTCCGGTAAGGATTTTTATTGCACAACCTTTCGTTGTCTCGGGTTCATCTATGTACCCTACTTTTCATAATGGGGACTATTTAATAGTCGACGAATTAAGTTATCGTCTTGGTGATATTGAAAGAAATGACGTAGTGATATTTAGATATCCGCTTGCTCCTTCAAAATATTTTATTAAAAGAGTTATCGGACTTCCGAATGAAATCATAGAAGTAAATGATACTGAAATAAAAATTACAAATAAAAAAACTAACGAAACTATTACTCTCGACGAACCTTTCATAAAGAATAAAGCTGGAGGAATAATCACAACTTATGAATTAGGTCCTGATGAATATTTTGTTATGGGAGATAATCGTGGAGCAAGCTCAGACTCACGTTATTGGGGACCAGTTAAAAAAGATTTTATGGTAGGTCAAGCATACTTACGGCTATTACCGTTAAACGATATAGATTATAAACCAGGTGATTTTAAATAATATGAAAACTACAAAAAAAGCACAAATAAAAGAATTAGCATCTCCAAAAGGAATGCGCGATATAATGAACGAAGAATACTATAACTTTCAAGGCTTCTTTGAAAAAGCTCAAGAAGTCGCAGTTTACTACGGATTTAAACCAATAGAAACTCCGATGATGGAAAGTGAGGAAATTTTTAAAACAGGAGTTGGAGGAGGAACTGATATTGTAGATAAAGAAATGTACTCTCTTAAAACTAAAGGAGGAGATAATTTAGCATTACGCCCCGAACATACTGCATCTTTAATGCGTGCTTATATCGAGCATGGTATGCATACTTTTCCTCAACCAGTAATGTTTTATCAATACGGACCTTCTTTTAGGCACGATAAACCTCAAAAAGGACGTTATCGTCAATTCTATCAATTTGATCTCGATGCGCTCGGTAGTGAAAAAAGTATTATGGATGCTTTAGTTATTAAAGTAGGACTTTCTATTCTAGAAGAAGCTGGAGCTGAAAATCTAGTAATTGATATTAACTCTATCGGAGATAAAGAATGTCGCAACGGCTATATCAAAGAACTTACCAATTACTACAAGAAAAACATCTCTTCCCTTCCTGCTATCGACCGCGAAAGACTTAAAACTAATCCTTTAAGGATTTTAGACTCCAAAGAAGAAAAAACTAAAGAATTAAATCAAAATGCCCCGGATTCAATATCTTTCCTTTGTTCATCTTGTAAAAAACATTTCAAAGAAGTTTTAGAATATCTAGATGAAATGAATATTACTTATCGGATTAATAAAAACCTTGTGCGTGGACTTTCTTATTATGCACGTACTGTTTTTGAAGTTATCAAAGAAGACGGTGGTGAAGACGGTAGTAGTATGTCTATAGCTGGCGGAGGTAGATATGATTACCTCGCAAAGCAACTAGGTAGCAAGAAAGACGTACCTGCTGTAGGTTTTGCCGTAGGTGTTGATCGTATTGTAGAATCTACTTGGTATAAAAAACTTTCTCCTCGTATAATGAAAAAACCTAAAATTTACTTTATTCAACTTGGCGCAGAAGCAAAGTTAAAGAGTTTGAATGTGATTGATATTTTGCGTAAAGCTCACGTACCAATAATGCAATCACTCTCTAAGGATTCTTTGGGTTCTCAACTCGCAGTAGCCGAGAAATTAAATATCCCTTATGCAATAATTTTCGGAGTAAAAGAAGCACTCGAGAATTCTGTTATAGTTCGTGATATGTCTAACCGCTCTCAAGAAACAGTCAAAATCCCTAAATTACTCGAATACTTAAAAGCAAATATATAATATCAAATGAAAGTAAAAGTAATTTTACAAAAAGAAGAAAAAGTATTGCGAGCTATTGCAAAAGAAGTAAAATTAACAGATATAAATACTCCGAAAATCAAAAAGGTTTTACGTGATATGTCTTTGTCTCTCGCTTCGCAAGACGATGGAGTTGCTATTGCTGCTCCGCAAATAGGATATTCACTCCGAATTTTTCTCGTGGCAGGTAAAGTCTTTGATCGTTCTTTTGCTCGTGGTAAAGAAGTAAATTCTAAGAAAGAAATAAAGCCAGATATGGTTTTTATAAATCCTAAAATTGTAAAACTTTCTAAAGATAAAGAGTGGATGCCGGAAGGATGCCTTTCAGTTCGTCCGATTTATGGTAAAACTTACCGATCTAAAAAAGCTACTGTGGAAGCTTATGATGAAAACGGAGTTAAATTTACTCGTGGAGCAAGTGGCCTTCTCGCTCAAATTTTCCAACACGAAACCGATCATTTAAACGGTATACTTTTTATCGATCACGGCAAAGAATTAAGAGAAGAAGTTTTAAGTTAAAATGAATAACAAATTTGTATTTTTTGGAACTCCAGAAGTCGCAAGCAAAACCCTCGAGATTTTAAAAGAGAGTGGCTATTTACCATCTCTAATTATTACCTCTCCGGATCGTCCTTCGGGACGAGGGATGAAAATGACTTCCTCGCCAACTAAAGTTTTTGCAATAGAGAATAATATTCCTTACCTAACTCCAGAGAAATTAAATGACGAAGTTTATCAAAAATTGCAAAACGAAAACGCAGATTTATTTATCGTAGTTGCTTACGGCAAAATCTTACCCGAACGTTTTATTAATTTACCGAAAATCTATACGATTAATATTCATTATTCCCTACTTCCAAAATATCGAGGAGCTTCTCCTGTTGAGAGTGCTATTTTAAATGGTGAACAAGAAACAGGAATTTCAATTCAAAAAATGGCTTTTAAAATGGACACTGGCCCGATATTACTTGAAGAAAAAGTAAAAATCCAAAATGATGAAAAAACTCAAGAATTAAGAGGTAGACTTATTGAAATAGGAGGTAAATTACTAGCAAAAAATTTACCAAAAATCTTTGAGAATGCTTTAAGCATATGCGAGCAAGACGAGATGCAAGCTAGTTACTGTAATAAAATTAATAAAGAAGACGGATTGATTGATCTTAATGGTGACGGAGTAAAAAATTATAATAAATTCAGAAGTTATTTTGCTTGGCCTAAAACTTTCTTTTTTGTAAATGATAAGAGAGTTATAATCAAAGACGCAAAACTTGAAAACGGCAAATTCATAATTCTTAGAGTAATTCCCGAAGGCAAAAAAGAAATTAGTTATGAAGATTTTCTAAAAAGTAATATAATATAGAAATGCAAGAATTTTTAACAACGTTAAAAAACTTAATTATTATAATTATTTTTATTTTTCTTTCTCTCCTAAATTTCTTTCAAAACGAAACTTCGATTTTTTATGATTTACCTATTTATTTTGTACCATTTTTAAATTTTATTTTTGGACTTTTAGTTATTATTCTTTATACTACAAAATCTATAGCCAAAGAAAAAACCGAAGAAGAATTCACTGGAGTAGTCAATCATACTTTTCGTACTCCTTTAACTAGCGTTATGTGGATGACGAAAGAATTAGAAGAAGATTTATCAAAAGAAGAAAGGAATAATATTTTACAAAAGATAAGTAATTCTACTAAAAAAGTTTTAGATATAGTAGATCTTTTTGTAGGAATTAAAGAACTGAATAATAGGGCAAGTTATGACTTCAAAGCTACTTCTGTACGCGATATCATAGAGAAAAGTATTACTAAATACCGAGAAGATATAAAGAAGAAAAATATTAATTTTCAAATTTCTACTTTTAAAGACATACCTCTAATAACTCTCGACTTAAATAAAATCTCTTTTGTAGTTGATGCCGTACTTGAAAATGCACTTTTATATACAAAAGAAAAAGGCAATATTGAGATAGATGCGACTTTCGATAAAAAGGTCCTAACTATTATTATCAAAGACGATGGTATAGGATTTGATAATTTTGAAAAAATGAAAATCTTTAATAAATTCTACCGTAGCAAAGAAGCAATATTAATGAATCCAAACGGTATGGGACTAAAGCTTTATCTTTCAAAGGCTATAATCAAAAGACATAAAGGAGAGATTTACTTAGAGTCAAATGGTAAAGATAAAGGTATAACTGCTTATATAAAATTACCTTTAGCTAAAAAATAAAACCCTTTTAAAGGGTTTTATTTTTTCTTATTCTTTGGACGAGCTGCTTTCTTGACTAGCATTGCTCTTTTTACCTCGAGTCTCTTCTTAGTCTTATGAGAACGGCGAGATGCAGGTCTTATACTTAAAGTTGTGTTTCTTTTTGCCATAAAATATTACTTAATTAATATAGATTTATCATATCATAAAATTGAATTTTGAACAAATAAAAAAGCCCCGAACTTCGGGGCTTATTCTTCTTTATAATAAATTCTACTTAACCTTCCAACATCGTGGTCGATATAGGTAACATTTAATATTTCTTTTTTTAAAACCCTTAAAACAGCAACGCTGTTATTAGGGTCGGTAACTACGTGCAACTTATAGACAGTCGTGTCTATTGTTGCAATTTTTTCATCAATTTCCGGAGTGTAAAACTCCGAAATAATTATATTCGTAACAGTGTCGACTGTTACGAAACAGTTAGGGCACTCATAATAGCGCCAATTGATGAAACCCAACTCAATGGGGATGATTTTATTTTGCGCTTCTACTTGAGAAGCAAAAAATAAAACCAAGAAAATCAGTACTATCTTATTTTTCATTTCTTTTTTTGATTGGTGATCAAAAAAGCCATAAAATAAAGCTACTTTGATAACCAATCAAAAATTTTAAAGAACTATATCTATATATTGTAGCATATTTTAAGTATAATGTCAATATATATTAATCCTTATATATTATATCAAATCAAAATATTATATAATAGAATATGCTTAAAATACTTAAAAATTTGGCTTTAATAACTCTGATTTATATTACTTTCTCTCATTTCTACGGAGCAAATATCCGCGCCATACCGAAATATTGGAAAATAATTCCCCTTCTCCATACCGAGATGGCTTCGAGTATTTACCCAAATATTTATCTCACAAAAAGCGAATATCAAGAATATACAAATAACAATATGAGCACTTGGACCAAGTCCGTATTAATTCATGAAGATGAACATATCAAAAATTGGAAAAACTTAGGTTATCTTAAATTCCCTTATTTATATTTATTTAATAAAGACTTTCGTTTAGAGGAAGAATTACGCGCAATCAAAACTCAGATGATTTTCTTGAAAGAAAATAATACTCCCTATGATATAAAACGCAAAGCTTTGCAATTTAGCGGTAAAGAATATGGAAACTTAATGACTTATGAAGAAGCTTATACTCTACTAAGCGAAACTTGGTTAAATACTAATCCACGAAACGAATAGGAATAGAAAGTTGCTTGATCTCATCTAAATGATAATCGAGTATTTTTTTACCAGCAAATATAGTAGTAACAAAACTATTTTCTTGCATAGATATAAAATCAATATTATCTTCGAGCAAACCTTCGCGACTAATAAAACGAAAAGTTATTTCTTTTTTACCTTCGCGTTTTAATCTTTTATTTTCTTTACGAAAACTTTCAAAAGCTACTTGCTTGATTTTATTTTCTAATTCTGGAGAATACTTTTCTTCTAAACACAAAAGTAATGAAACTTTATTTATATTTTGATGATATGCATAGTCAACTACTAAAGGTAATCTTTTAGTAAAGCCGAAACCTCTCGAAACAATCATAACTTCCGGACTAGTAGGTAATTCTAACTTTTTTTCATCAGTCATAATCTTGGCAACTTTTAACTTTTGAGCAACTTTTGGAGTTAAAGGAGGGGCAATTATTAAAGTAGCTAAAATCACCCACATACCAATCTCGAGCAACCCTTCTATTTGAGGTAAACCCAAAGATGCAATAGTAACCAAAAGCACAGCTGGTATAGCTCCGGTTTCGCGTACAAAAGAAATAAACAATAAATCATTTAAACTTAATCTTTCTTTGCCAAAAAATCTAAATAAAGATAAAGATATAAATACTGTAATAGGTCTAATAATAAACATAAATATTAAAGCAATCAAAATTCCAATAGGTGCATATTCTAATAATTTAGTAATATCAACTAAACCTCCAAGCAAAATAAAAATTGTTGGCTTTAAAAAACCTTCAACAAGATTATTAAAGAAATGCTCAGTATCTTTTAAATGTTCAGTAAGATTAAACAACAACCCTGCAATAAAAGCAGCTAAATAACCACTACCTTCGAATATTAAAGCAAAAACAAAAATTACAATTGGAACAAATAAAAAGAAAGGTAAATCTGCTTCATGTCCATGATTTCCTTTTTTCTTTAATTGAGATAAAATTTCAAGTAATCCATATCCTACTAAACCTAGCAAAATACCGAAAAACAACTGTTTTAAAATAACAATACCGCTCTCTAAAGAGAATACAGAATAATACCAAGAAAGAATATTATCGAAGAAAATTCCTTTAGCAATAATCGAGAGAAAAACTAAAGTAAGCAAGGTTCCAGTGACATCAGTAAAAGCACTTTCAGAAATTACAATATCTTTGACTGAACGATTTTTAAATTTTAATCTTTTAAGAATAGGGATAATTGCGGCTGGGTCTGTCGAAGCTAGTACTGCTCCTAGTAAAACTGCTACTAGAATAGATAAACCTAATCCCATCATATTTCCTATAGTATAGATAGACAAAGAAGTTAGAAAAGCAGTAATTAATAAACCTGGAAAAGATAAAGAAAATATTTTAAAAATTAATTTCTTGAAATTATGAAAAGGAGTTTCAAGTCCTCCTCCAAAAAGTATAAGAGTAGCACCGAGTCCAACTAAAACTGAAAGTGAACCTTGATTTGAAATAATAGGCTCAAGAAAAGGCTTAGCTAAAATACCTAAAAAAATTGCAACTACGAAAGAAGGTAACTTTACCAAATTAGCAACATGATAAACTAAAGAACTTAACATGAACATAATAGCAGTCAAAAAGAAAACTCCCAAAATAGCATGCTCGTGACTTTTTTCTATTGAATGCCAAATATCTTTACTATAAAAAGAAATAAAAAACACAATAGATAAACTCGAAAGTGCAATAATATAATTAAAAATCTTTTTCTTCATACAATAGGAAATTATACCAAAATCTCCTTATATTTCCAATAGATTTTCATAAAAGTTATTGCCTAATATATTATAAAAAGAGTATAATATATTTATGACAATCAAAAATATAGATCTAAAATTAATTGCTTTTTTCAATAGAGCTTTTATGCCTGTTGCGAGGTTTGGATTATTTGTAATTTTCTTTTGGTTTGGGGCTTTGAAAGTAGTTGGACTTAGTCCAGCTTCGGGAGTAGTTGCAAGGCTCTTTGAGCAAACTATACCGTTTATGAGTTTTGATTCTTTTCTTATTCTTTTTGGTTTATTTGAGTGTTTGATTGGAGTATTATTTGCAATCAAAGGATTAGAAAGAATAGTTATTCCCCTATTATTCATTCATATGATAACTACTTTTGGACCGTTAGTATTTCTCACTAGTGAGACTTGGAGTAGCTTTATGGTGCCAACCTTGGAAGGTCAATATATAATCAAAAATCTAGTCATCATAGCGACCGCTATCGGCGTCGCTGCAAAAGTTAAACCTTTAGAATAATTATTTATAAATTTCTTCACATTTTTTTATAGCATGTTCGGCAAGTATTTTCCCAACATCTATTTCTGTTTGTTCGCAATAAAGCCCAATAGGCCCTACATTAACTTCACATACAACAGTTTTATTATCTTTTACCAGAAAATCTATACCTGAATATTCTGCTCCTATTGCTTTATTTGCCAAAATAGCAAAATTTTCTTGTTCTTTAGTTAGCTCTATTTTACTTGCTTTGCCTCCGTGAGATATATTTGGAGTTACATTTTTAAGGTTCGATTTTTTAGCAGATTCTACTACCTTATCTCCTATAACAGTACACCTTAAACAATAAAATTCATCTAAGTTATCTCCAAAGAAAGGTTCAAGCATTAAAGGATTATAAGTAAAGTTGTGTTGAATTTTAGGAATTAAATAACTATTAATAATTAGAATTAAAACTACAAAAATCAAATAATTCGAATTTTTAAAATATATACTTAAAAAAGAAAAGAAAAAAATTATAAACACACTAAGAATAAAAATAAATTTTAAACTAGGAAAACTTAAAAGTTTAATCCCTTTTTTAGCATCTAATACAAGAAGGCTTTTCCATTTACCGTTTAAATACTCTGTAATTCCTAATTCGGTTTTTTTAATTAACTTTACCCCGAAACCAGATTCTCGATTATGAGGTTTAACAACATATAATTCGTCTAAACTAACTGATTCTAAAAATTCTTTTTTAGATGAAATAATTTTATGAGGTAAAGTAGGTATATTATATGATTCAAGAAGCGTTTTTGTTTTAATTTTATCATCAGCAATATGTACATCTCTTTTGTTTAAAAAAGTTACACATTCTTCTAAGAAATCAAGACCTTTTTCAATTTTTCTATTCATCGGTAAATCCCTGCTACCATGATAAATAACTAAAACTATATTATTTTTATTAACAAAATCTTGTGCTTGCTTTTTATTTTGAAAACTACAATCAAAAGGATTTAAAATAAATAAACGATATCTAGGATGATTTTTAATAGTTTCAAAAAGGCCATTTACAAAAATTGTAATTCCTACATCGTTTTTATAAAGCCATTTAGGTATATATACAGCAATTGCTTTTCTATTATCTTGCATAATAAATATTATATATAAATACTATTTTCTGTAAAACCAAAATCTGTTAATATAAATAAGTAATTAATTTATGCATACATTACCTAAAAATTTCAAAGACCTACTAAGTCAAAATTCGAAAGCGCAAGCTACTTGGGATGATATTACTCCACTTGCTCGCAATGAATGGATTTGCTTTACTACTTCTGCAAAAAAAGAAGAAACTAATGCAAGAAGACTAAAAATAGCAATATCTCAACTCTCTTCCGGCAAACGACGTCCGTGCTGTTGGGCTGGCTGTATGCATAGGTAATATAAAGATATATGAATAGTTGTTTTTTATAGGATTTCTGATAATATATATTATGTTCTTGTATAAAGAATATATTCGGGAGTAGCTCAGCGGTAGAGCGGTCGCCTGTGGAAATTTTCTCCCTTTGGTATAATATATTTATGCCAGATAATAGAAAATATGCCGATAGACGCGAAGCACTTATCAAAGCTGTTGCAAAGAGACGTAAGAAAATAAAAACTCTTGCAGTCGAATACAAAGGAGGTAAATGCCAAATTTGTAATTACTCAAAATGTATCGGTGCTTTAGAACTTCATCATATTAACCCAAAAGATAAAGATTTTGGATTAGGTGATAAGGGATATACACGAGCATGGAGTATAGTGCAAAAAGAATTAGATAAATGTGTGCTTCTTTGTGCAAATTGTCACAGAGAGGTTGAGTCAGGCATTACGCAGCTTTCTATCGAAAGATAGATCGAAAATGGGGTGAATTCGGGGAAATCCTTCGTGGACAATCCCGAGCCAAGCCTTAATGAAAATTAAGGAAGGTGTAGAGACTATCTCGCAAGAGAGTAGTGTTTTGAGTAAAATCAAAATCCGAAGCGCCTCACTTCTAAGTTCTTATTAATTTAAGAATATGAAGATGATATAGTCCGTGCCATTAGTAATAATGGAATAAACGTAAGCGATTGGTCGTAGGTTCGATCCCTACCTCCCGAGCAGAATAGAAAAAACTGAATCATTTGGCTCAGTTTTTTCTTTTTATATAAACAACCTCGCTAGACGGATTTCTTCAAAAGTAATTTTTGAGCCTTCTTTATCTAGAGCAGATTTTAGAGGTGAG
>JAGOSX010000012.1 GCA_018062065.1 Minisyncoccota bacterium
ATGGTATGGCTCTCGTAGAAAAACTTTATAAAAAAATCGCTCTTGAAGTTTTTGGAAAAACCGAATTCGAAACTCGCGGACATAAATTTGACCTTGGAGGAACTTGGGAGAAAATAGATTATACTGAAACTGTAAAGAGAGAAACCGGAATTGATTTATCAAATACTACTTATGAAGAAGTTAAGAAAACTTTAGAAAGACTCGAAGTGAAATACGACGGAGATACTATGGAACGTCTAGTGGACACTCTTTGGAAATATTGCCGTAAGAAAATAGCAGGTCCAGTATTTCTAACAGGACATCCAAAGCTCGTTTCTCCACTTTCAAAATCTATGCCTAGTGATACTGATAAAACTGAAAGATTCCAAGTTATCATCGCGGGGTCTGAAGTTGGTAACGGTTTCTCTGAGCTTAACGATCCTATCGATCAAGCTGAAAGATTTAACGTGCAACAAGAATTGCTTAACCAAGGAGATAAAGAAGCTATGATGCCAGATATGGAATTCGTAGAAATGCTCGAATACGGTATGCCTCCGACTTGTGGATTCGGATTTGGAGAAATGTTCTTCGCATTCCTAGCTGACAAACCTATCCGCGAAACTCAATTCTTCCCACTAATGAGACCAAAGCATAATGAATAAAATAAACAAGATAGAATTTAACTTCTATCTTGTTTTTGTTATAATATAAGTATTATGAAAATTATTTTAAATTGGTTAATAGGGGCTGGGGCGGTTTTGCTCGCGGCTTATGTTGTACCGGGAATAACTGTTTCTAGTTTTTATATTGCATTAATAGTAGCTTTTATTTGGGGAGTTATGAGTTTTACTGTAAAGCCTATTTTAAATATTTTGACTTTACCTATTAATATTTTAACTCTAGGAATTTTTTCTCTCGTTCTAAACGGATTACTATTCTGGTTCATAGCGAGCTTCGTGCAAGGTTTTGAAGTAGGCGGATTTATTCCGGCATTTTTAGGAGCTTTCGTAGTAGCTATAACTTCAAGTATTTTGAAAGCAATTTTGATTAGAGACTAGATATATCTCTAAAAACTTATAATTTAAAAAAGCCTTATTAAAATAAGGCTTTTTTGTTTGGACTTATCCACATATTTGATCAATTTTGCATTTGTGTAGTGGAGGTTAGTGGAGTATAATAAATATGAAGTGGGAAAAAGTGGGATGAAATAAATTCCAAGTTTTTACGAATAATTTATGCTAATAGGAGAATACACACACAAAATAGATGAGAAAGGAAGAATTTCTTTGCCTGCAAAATTCCGCAAGGAAGTAGGTAAGAAAATTATAATTACTCGCGGACTTGATAATTGTTTGTTTGTTTTCACTATGTCTGAGTGGGCTAAACTTTCTTCTGAACTCTCTTCTAGCTCTTGGTTAAAGTCTGATACTCGTGCTTTTAATCGTCGTATCTTTGGAGGTGCTACAGAAGTAGATATCGATAAAGTAGGACGAATGCTGATTCCAGAGTTTTTAAAAAACGAAGGGGAATTAAAAGATGAGAACGAAGCAGTCTTAGTTGGGGTAGATAATCGCATAGAATTATGGAATGTGAAGACTTGGTCGGAGTATAAAAATATCACTGATAAAAAGGCAGATGAAATTGCTGAGAAATTAAGTGAAAAATAATATGGAAACCGTACATATTAGTGTTCTTTTAAAAGAAAGTATAGAAGGTTTAAATTTAAACGATAATTCTATCGTTGTGGACGCTACTTTTGGTGGCGGAGGGCATACTAGAGAGATTTTAAAGAATTTCAAAAATGTGAAGGTTATCGCTTTTGATTCTGATGGAGAAGCTCTTAAAAGAGCGGAGAAAAATATCGCTGGTTACGAAGATAGAATAATTTTTAAGAATTTAAATTTTAAAAATATTAAAAAGGGTTTATTAGAAGAGAATATCTCTCTAGTAGATGGTGTTTTGTTTGACCTAGGTATTTCTTCAGATCAATTAGATCAAGTAGAGCGTGGTTTTTCTTTCTTACGAAATGAGAAATTACTCATGACTATGAAAGAAAATCTAAACGAGGAAGATTTAACTGCTTATGAAATAGTTAATACTTGGGAAGAAAGTAGTCTCGCAGATATTATTTACGGTTACGGTGAAGAAAAATACGCACGTCGTATAGCGAGAAATATCGTCGAAGTTCGTAAAGAAAAACCAATAGAAACTACTTTTGATTTAGTTAATATTATAAATTCTTCTGTACCAGTTAAATATCAAAAAGGTAAAATTCATCCGGCTACTCGTACTTTCCAAGCTATTAGAATAGCAGTGAATGATGAATTAAGAGTTTTAGAAGAAGGTTTAAGAAATGCTTTAGAAGTTGTGAAAAAAGACGGACGTATCTCAGTAATTACTTTTCATAGTCTTGAAGACCGTATCGTTAAAAACTTTTTCAGGAATAACGCTAAAGAAGGGAAATTAGTTTTAATCAACAAAAAACCAATTGTTCCAAGTTTAGAAGAAATTAAAAACAACAAGAGATCACGAAGTGCAAAATTAAGAATCATACAAAAATTATAAATTAATCATCCTTCGCATAAAGCTACGAAGGACAAGAAAATAATATGAAAGAAGCAAGTATAAAAGTAAAAAGTTACGTAAAAAAAGTCGAAACTATTGATCAAACAATAGACTTAAGAAGTAAAATTCTTTATTTTTTGATGATTGGTTTCGGTGTTTTTTCACTTTTGTATGTTTTAGTTTTGGGCAATATGGTTTTCAATATTATTGAACGTAAAACTGTAGAAGTTGAAACTCGTAATACTTTAAATGAAGTAGCTGATCTTGAAGCGTCTTATATGACTCTAGTAAACAGTATAGATAAAGAATCTTCTTTGGCTAATGGTTTTGTAGAAGTAACTCCTTTTTTCGCTGTTCGCTCTAGCCTTAGTTTAGTAGATGAAGATAGTACAAGATTAGTTGCTTTAAATGAAATCTAATTTTACTCTTAGATTAAGAATAGTTTCTCTAGTTATTATTTTAATAACTTTTGTTTTTGTTGGTAGACTTTTTTTAGTTCAAGTAGTCAAGAAAGAAGTTTTTGCTGAGCGTGCTGATAGGCAATACGTAACCCCTACTGATCAAATTTTCGAACGGGGTAGTATTTTGTTTACTCGTAAAGACGGTGAATTAGTTTCGGGAGCTTTGCAGATTTCCGGTTTTAAACTTGCTATTAATCCAAATAAAATTTCAAATATCGAAAATACTTATGAAAAGTTAAATGCGATAGTTCCTTTGGACAAAGAAGATTTTCTAGCTAAAGCAAATAAAAAAGACGATCCTTATGAAGACGTGACAAATCACCTCAATAAAAAGCAAGCTGATATTATCAGTAGTTTGAAATTACCTGGAATTGAAATGCATAAAGAAAAATGGCGTTTTTATCCTGGGAATAATACTGCTTCGCATTCTCTAGGTTTTGTAGGTTATCAGGGGGATTCTTTAGGTGGACGTTACGGGCTTGAACGTAAATATGATGAAGTATTATCGAGAGATAAAGATAATCCTTATATAAATTTCTTTGCTGAAGTTTTTACCGACCTTAATGACAATCTTTTTAAAGATAAAGTTAAAAAAGGAGATATTGTGACTACTATTGAACCTAACGTCGAAGCATTTTTAGAAAAAGAAATTCTAGCTGTTAAAGCGAAATATAATGCTGATCAAATCGGAGGAATTATTATGAATCCTCGTGATGGTTCTATATACGCGGTTTCTTCTAAACCAGATTTTAATTTAAATGATTTTCGCAGTGTAGAAGATATTTCAGTTTTTAGAAATCCTATGGTTGAGAACGTTTTAGAATTCGGTTCTATTGTAAAGCCTCTCGTTATGGCAAGTGCTCTCGATGCAAAAGTTTTAAAACCAACAACTACTTATACTGATAACGGATTTGTTACCGTCGAAGGTAAACAAATTTATAACTTCGATAAAAAAGGAAGAGGAGCAAATACTAGTATGCAAGACGTTTTGAATCAATCTTTGAATACTGGTATGGTTTTTGCTTATAAGAAATTAGGCAAAGAAAAGTTCCGAGATTATATGCTTTCGTATGGAATTAAAGAAAAAACGAATATTGATTTGCCGAATGAAACCGGTAGTCTTATCTCAAACTTGTATTCTCCGCGTGAACTCGAATATGCTAACGCTTCTTTCGGTCAAGGTATAGCTCTCACTCCTTTCCAAATGATTCGAGCTTTAGCGAGTTTAGCAAACGGTGGCAATCTCGTTACTCCGCACTTTGTAACTAAAATCAAATACGACGATTCGACGTTTAAAGATATTGTGTACGAAACTAAACCTACGAAAATCTCTCCAGAAACTAGTCGCGAAATTACTAATATGTTAGTCACTGTGATGGATAAATCTCTCAAAGGTGGTACTGCTAAAATAGAGCGTCATAGTATCGGAGTGAAAACCGGTACTGCTCAAGTAGCTCGTCCTGACGGCAAAGGATATTATGAAGACCGAAATACGCATTCTTTCTTTGGATATTTTCCAGCTTATGATCCGAAATTTATAGTCTTGCTCTATGCTGTAAATCCGAAAGGTAGTCAATATGCGTGGATAACCTGGGCTGATCCTTTTTTGAATATTGCGAAGTTTTTGCTAAACTATTACGAAGTCCCACCAGATAGATAAAATTATGAAAAATACATTTAAAAAAATAATATTAAAAATTTTACGAATTGAAGCCGAATTAGTTTTGAAGAAGTATAAACCTCGTATTATTACTGTTACTGGTTCTGTCGGTAAAACTTCTACAAAAGACGCTATTTATGCGGTTTTATCTAAATTCTATTATGTGCGTCGTAGTGATAAGAGCTACAACAGTCAAATCGGTTTACCTCTTACTATCTTAGGTTTACCAAATGCTTGGAATAATCCTTTTCTTTGGATTCTAAATATTTTAAAAGGTTTAAAATTAATTTTATTTAAAAATAATTATCCGACTTGGTTAGTGCTCGAAGTCGGAGTAGGTAAACCGGGAGATATGGCATCTACTGCTATGTGGCTTAAGAGTGATTTAGTTATCATTACCACTATTCCTGAAGTTCCAGTTCACGTAGAATTTTTTAAATCTCGGGATCATTTAATTGAAGAAAAAAGCGGGCTTATTGATACTTTGAAAAAAGACGGTTTTCTAATTCTTAATCGTGACGATGAAGACGTTTTCAATATGAAAAATAAAACTAAATCTAGAATATTTAGTTATGGATTTCACGAAGAGAGCGATATCTTAGCAACGAATGAAAATATTTTTTACGTTCATAAAAGTTTCGACAATAAAAGCATAGTGAATGATATTGATAATATTTTAGAAGATACTATCCCTAAAGGTACTAGTTTTTATATAAATATTGGGGGAGCTAGTTTCCCAGTAATTATTGAAGGAGTTTTCGGTAAGAATCATATCTATGCTTCTCTAGCAGCCTTATCTGTCGCTCACGCTTTAAATCTAAATATTTTGACTGCTATTGGAGCTTTGAAAAATTACGACGTTCCTAAGGGGCGCATGAGTTTACTTTTAGGGGAGAATAATACTCTAATTATTGATGATACTTATAATGCTTCACCTTTTGCGGTAGAGTCTGCTTTAAAGACTTTGAACGCTGTAAAAAGTCAAAGTAGGAAAATCGGAGTTTTAGGAGATATGCTCGAACTCGGTCGTCATACCGAAGAAGCTCACAAAAACATCGGACGCATTGCTCACGAGAATGTAGATATTTTAATCGTAGTTGGTCCGCGAGCTCGTTTCATCAAAGATGGTGCTATAGAAGCCGGTATGAATGAAAATAATATTCACGAATTTGCGAATTCAACTTTGACCGGAGCCTTCCTTAAAACTTTTATACAAAAAGGGGATATTATTTTAGTGAAAGGTTCTCAAAGTATTCGTATGGAACGCGCAGTAGGGGAAATTCTTCACGACAAGAAAAATAAAAATAATCTCCTTGTCCGCCAAGAAAAGGAGTGGCTTAATAAAGAATAATTTGGTATATTATTCTTGTTCAGGCTCTATCGTCTAACGGTTAGGACACATCCTTCTCAAGGATGGAATCAGGGTTCGATTCCCTGTAGAGTCACAAATTTTTGCAAAAAAATAACCCGGAATTCACTTTCGAATTCCGGGTTTTTTTAAAAGAAACCTATTGGTTCTTGTGCTCCTTCAATTGAAATTTCACATTGAGTTGAGTGTATTTTCAATATATTTTGAAGCTTGTCATTAATTTTTTGCAGAAAATCTTCTTGCGGTTCTTCTAATCCCTCAACATTGAGGATGCAGAAACCTGCTTCATTATCACTATGAAGTTTTACAATTCTTAGTGTTCCACTTTTATTTAAAATGTAGAAATGTTGAAGGCAGCAAAAAGGACCGTTTTTATCATACACAATTAATGCACTGGCAAATTTTGCAATAATTTCATTTGCGTTTAATCCGCAAGTGAATTGACCGATACTAATTTTAACTTCCATTTTTTCTTTTTTAATGGTTGAAAGATTTATTCACTTAAATCATATAACTTTTACAAAAAAAGTCAATTTTACAAAAAAATAGTCCGGGATTCACTTTTGAATCCCGGACTAATATAATAGTAAATCTCAATGAGTATTTAAGTTACTCCTCTTCTTGTTTTGGAAAACAAAGCTCCATCACTTTTGAAGGAGGTTCTATGTATAACACTGTGCCTTTTACAGTTTTACCATTCATTTCCAATATAAAAGAATCACCAGCTTTTTTACCAATTAAGGAATTACCTAGTGGTTCAAATATACTAGTATTTTTTCCAACAAAGACTGTGTCTAAGTGGAAAATTTTTTTCTTACTAAATATTTCTAAACCAACTACGTTGCCAGGTTGGCAAAATTCGTTTTGTTCTTCTGGGTAAAAAACCCTCTTGTTGTTTGTTAAAAGTTGAAATCTATTTAATTCATTCTTTAGCACAACTATTGAATTTCTTAAATTTACAGTTTCTTCTTTTTCGAGAGTATTATTAAGAACGGAGTTTATCTCTAATAAATTACTTCTAAGTTCTTCTATTTTTAATTTTAAAAACTCATAAGTATTTTGAGAAATACTGTTTATAAAATTATCTAAGTTTAGCATTTTCTTATTTTTTAGAAATTATGCAAAACCTTTTACAACAAGCTTATTTTTTACTTCAGGAAGTTTATTTGATTTTAAAGTCTCTAGTTGAGCTTTCAAATCCTTCCGTTCTATTCTTTTTCGTCGTTTTTCTTGACTACTCAACGTAGATTTTAGTTCGTTGTTTTTTGCAATAATTTTATATTGTATTTCTTTTATTGCTTGCAGTATTTCTTTTGAATATTGTTTAGTGTTCATAAACTAAATAATTTAAAATTTTAAAAAAAATGACGTCAATTTCTTTTTCAAAACTAGGTGTATAGTTTAAAAATTTTAAGGAGGTAAAATCATAAATGGAAGTTTTTAAATTGTTAGAAAATAAAAAAAGTTCACCGAAGTTGGCAAAAAGTTCGCAATTTCAATGAACTATACTTAATTAGAGATTTTACAACTTTAAAAGTTAAAGTCAACGAAAGTTATGCACTTTTGCTTTTCGTGTTAGAATAAATATCTATGAAAATATTATACAGTTTTTTGAAGAAATATTGGAAGCTTTGCTTTTTAGTCCTATTTTTAGCTTCTATTAATCAAATTTTCTCTCTTATTGACCCGCTTATCTTTCGTCATATTATAGACGACTTTGCGAATAAACCGCTCGACTATTCTAGTGCAGAATTCTTCTCTGGAGTTATTAGATTGCTACTTATAGCTATTGGTGTAGTTTTTGTATCTCGCGTAGCGAAGAACTTTCAGGATTATTATTTGAATATGGTGACTTTGCGCGCTGGGGCTGATATATATCAAACAGGAGTAAAGCATTCTCTACTACTACCTTATGAAGTTTTTGAAGATCAGAAAAGTGGAGAGACTTTAGGAATATTGCAAAAAGCTCGAACTGACGCTGAGAAATATTTGAACTTACTTATTAATATTGTTTTTATTTCTCTTATAGGTTTTATTTTTGTAACTATTTATGCTATTACAGTGCATCCGCCAGTAGCTATAATTTACGGTCTTACTATACCGGTTATCGGAGGACTTAGTTATTTTCTAACGCGTAAATTAAAAAAGATTCAGATGGCTATAGTGGGCGAGACAACAGCTCTCGCAGGTTCTACTACGGAATCTCTGCGAAATATTGAACTTGTAAAAAGTCTCGGACTCGCAGATCAAGAAATAAATCGACTTAATAATACTACAGACAAGATAATGAAACTCGAATTAAAGAAGTTGCGTTATGTGCGTAGTATTAGCTTCGTGCAGGGAACTATGATCAATCTCCTTCGTAATGCTATTTTACTATTCTTGCTTTATTTAGTTTTTAATCAAACGATATCTTTCGGGCAATTTTTCTCACTTTATATTTATTCTTTTTATATCTTTGGACCTTTGCAAGAAATCGGTACGGTTATTACTGCGCATCGAGAAGCCGAAGTCTCTATGAAGAAATTCCAAGATATTATCACTACTCCGGTAGAAGTGATTCCAAATAATCCGACTCATTTAGCTACTGTAGATAAAATATCTTTTAACAACGTAGCTTTTAAATATAAAAATGCTAATAACGAAGCTTTAGAAAATATTTCTTTCGAGATAAAGAAAGGTGAGACTATAGCTTTCGTAGGGCCTTCGGGTTCAGGGAAAACTAGTTTAGTGAAATTACTTGTTGGGCTTTATCAACCGCTCAAAGGTGAACTAACTTATAATAATATTTCTAGTTCAGATATTAATCTTGAAGACTTGCGAACTCAGATAGGTTTCGTAACTCAAGATACGCAACTTTTCGCAGGGACAATCCGCGAGAATTTACTTTTCGTTAATCCAAATGCGACTGATGAAGAAATGCTTGAAGTTTTAAACAAAAGTGCATGTCATTCTTTACTAGTTCGTGCTGAGAAAGGACTTGATACTACTATCGGTGAAGGCGGAGTGAAGATTTCTGGAGGTGAGAAGCAGAGGCTTTCTATCGCTCGTGCATTACTTCGTAAACCTTCAATCCTTGTTTTCGATGAAGCTACAAGCTCGCTCGACTCTATAACCGAAGAAGAAATAACTAATACTGTGAAAGATTTAGGTAAAGATAAATCGCATCTAACTATCCTAATAGCGCATAGACTTTCTGCGATAATGCATGCTGATCGTATTTACGTATTAGAAAAGGGGAATATTAGCGAGAGTGGAACTCATAATTCTCTGTTAGAGAAAAAAGGACTTTATTATGCTATGTGGCGTCAACAAATAGGCGAAAGGAATTAATTTATGGAAAGTAAGAAAAATAAAATTATATTGGGAATTACTATCTTTGTAATAGCTGGAATTTTTATTTTTTATTTTTTTGGAGCAAAACTTAATTTTTCATTCGGTAATCAAGTAGCAAATATTATCGATATTAAAAAAGAAGAAAAATTATCTCCTCCTGTTATTTCTATGCTCTCGAGAGCAGAGTTAAGCTTCCTCGGTAGTACTGAAGCAAGAATAGAAAATATAAAACTGAGTTTGTCTCGTATAAACGGCACGATAATTAAGCCTGAAGAAGAATTTTCTTTTAATAAAACCTTAGGACCAGTTTTAGCTGAAGACGGATTTCAAGAAGCGAATTCTTTTTTGAATGGGGAAGTTATTCTCGGTATTGGAGGAGGTATTTGCCAAGTCTCTACAACGCTATTTGAAAGCCTCGTAAAAGCAGGACTTCTGATAACTGAAAGACACAACCATACTTTTTCTGTTTCTTATTATACGACTGGACTCGACGCTACGGTTTCGCAATCTGGACCTGATTTAAAATTCAAAAACGATACTGGTTATGATCTTGAAATCAAAGGGTACGTCACGGATAATAATACTCTCGTTTTTGAAATATATGGAGTTAATGACGGTCGGGAAATATCTATATCTAAAGCAGAAGTAAATAATAAAACTTCGCTACCGCAGACTAAATATATAGAAACGAGTAATCCTCAAAAAGATGGAATCTGCGAGCATCATTCTCAAGTAGGTTATACTGCAAAGGTTTTATACAATGTCCTATATAAAAACGGTTTGAAAAACGAGCAAGTCTTTAATTCTATTTATCAACCTTTAGCAAGGACTTGCTTTACTTACGTAAACCCGCAAACAGGTTGCACCGCTACGAGCCTATATAGTCCGAAAACTGGGATTAAATGTGAAAACAGTATTTAGCGGTTTTTATTATATTCTCCTGCATTTTTTATAAATTTAATAAAAAAATATTCTCGAGTTTTTTCTATATTACTTTCAAATATTTTTTGTTTAGATTCTTCTTTTTTATTTAAATCGAGTCCTAAATCAAGTCTATTAGAACCAACTTCTGGATGGCCTTGAGTGCAGAGAGTATTTTCAAATTGAAAAACTTCTAAAGCTCCATTTTCATTTAAAGCTAATACTTCTGCTTGCAGGTTACCTAAATGTATATCTTGAGCATGGTTTTCTGCTATGGTTAGGTCTTTAGGTAAAACTTCTTCATTTGTTGGTTTGATGTTTTCTGGGCCTGTAATTCTTTTGTTGTGATCTTCTTCATATACCCAATCTACTTTACCACCTGAATTATCGGCTAAAAGTTGAGCACCGAAGCAAATTCCTAATCTTGGCAATTTTAAATTTTTAGTTTTTTCAACAATTTGTTTTGAAGTTTGAATCATATTTTTTCTATCTTCATTCATTTCATCTTTGATATAAGCTTCACCTCCAGAAAAAATCACCCCAACGCAACTATTAAGATCGAGAGTCGAAGGGTCGTCTTGATAAGAATTAAAAACTTTAAACCTTTTATCATCTTTGTCCATTCCTAAGCAATATCTTATGTTTGCAACTTGGTAATTTTCCATTAATGTTCGTTCTCCAGTTTCAGCTTCATTAATTAATTCTAATCTGTCTTTATCGACGTATTTTATATTAGGATTTTGCATCATTCCATTTTCAGTTTGATTAATATAAAGTATGAATTTATCTTGAGGTATTTCTTGTTCTAAAATTTTTTGAGTTTTAGAAAATACTTCTTTTGCTCTTTTTACAGCTTCTAAATAAGCCTCTTTTAAGGTTAATTCTTTGCCATCTAAAGTAATTTTAAAATTTTTATCTCTCCAAAATTTGTTAATTTCAGCTTCTATTTTTCTATCTTTATTTTCTTGATTTATGAAATCTAAATTTTCATGCATATTATTCTAATTCTGGTTTATTAATAGCTATTTGTGATAACTCTGGAGAAGCGCCCGAAATACGAAGGACGTCTTTGTCTATCTTTTTTAATTCTTTATTTGAGGCGTTGTAGTGATTTACGACTGTAGAAAGAGAACTACCGAGCTTGTTATGATATTCATCATAGCTCTTTAAATGCTTACCGAGTTCTTCTACTCGTTTGATGATTTCTTTCGCACCTTCTTCTATCTGCATAGCTTTGAGACCTTGGAGTACAGTTTGCAAATAGGCAAGGAACGAAGTAGGGGAAGTTATGATAACTTTATATTTACCGCTCGCTCTTTGAATCAAAGTTTCGTTCTCTTCGTCTTTAAGTCCTCCGATTTTATTCGTAATAAGATCGTAGTAAATAGCTTCGTGAGGTATGAACATAAAAGCAAAGTCTGTAGTATTTTTCGCCGGTTGAATATATTTTGAAGTTTCTACAATTCTATTCTTGAGGTCATTTACGAAAACTGTTTCTAATTTCTTTTTATTTTCTTCATTCGGTTCTTCTATCATGCGATTATAATTCTCAAGTGAGAATTTAGAATCTATAGGTATTATCTTATCTTTTACGAAAACTACAGCATCGACGATAGTACCGTCAGGGAAAGGATATTGCATTTGATAACTTCCAGGAGGAAGTACGTTTTTCAAAACTGTTTCGAGATAGTATTCGCCTAAGATTCCTCTTTGTTTAGGGTTACGTAAAATATTCTCTAAACTTTGGAGTTGATCAGCGAAAGAAACGACTTGCTTGTTAGTCTCGTCTAGTTTAGTTAATTTCTCGGTAACGTCCTGAATTATTTTATTTGACTGAGTAGAATGGAATTGTAAACTTTCGCGAACTTGCTTATGACTTTCACCGATTTTAGAATCTACAGTCCTAGAAAGTTCGTTAAGTTGAGTAAGTATAAGTTGGAGACCGGTATTGTCATTTGGATTAGTATTTTTCTTATTAATTTGATTAATTAGAAAATATACAAAAAGCCCTCCAAAAACTATTCCTGCTATAATTGTGATTATGAATTCCATACAAGTTTTATTTTCCTAGATAATGTTTTAATGTATAAATCCAGTCTTCGTCTGGAGCTTCACCTTTTAATTTCTCCCCAAGTAACCATTCGAGATAACCTCTATCAATATTTGCAATATCTTCTACTTTCTTGCCTGCGTATTTACCGAAATTAATAGTTCTTAGTATTGAAGGATGAGAAGAAATCTCAATCATTCGCACTATTGCTCCTTCATCGTTTAAATTTTCACTTTCTTTGATTTTAGTTTTAAGTCTTTCGAAAAGCTTTTCTAGTACTAATACATCTCCGAGAGCATCGTGAGCTTGCGCCTCGACTTCTATCTCGAGCAAATAGCGGAGGTATTGTAAATTGTATCGCTCGATTTTGCCTTCAGGATCAAGTTCACGAGCAACTCTTAGGGTGCATATAAAGTTAGCGGGAATTATATTTTCTTTCTTGATTATCATTAGGTCAAAAGGTGCATTATGAGCGACTACTACGTTATTAGTATCTTCAAATAAATTTTTGATTTTAGCGTAATCTTTACTTTCTTGAAATTTATCTTTATCTAAAATCATCTTATTAGAAATATGATGCACAGCGGAAGCTTCCGGAGGGATTTTCATACCTGGATTATAAAGACCTTCAAAAGATTCTTCTCCGTTTTTATAAGCTATTTGGCAAAGGAAATCGTTGTTTGTATTTCCTGTAGTTTCTGTATCAAAAAAGATAATGTTTTTCATCCTGTAGTGAATTTTCAAATTGTTTTTACAAACTTTATTTGAAAATATAATTAAAATTAATAATAAAAATAAACTTGTATTTTATTCGAACCTATTACCCCGTAATGATTTGAAAATCTACTACGGGATTCATTTTTATATTTTAACATATTTTGTTATAATAAATATATGTTACATGAACAAATAAAAAATGGAATAAAAGAGGCTATGATGGCGAAAGACAAGGTTCGCCTCGAAGTTATGCGTGGGCTTTCTACTGCTTTTATGAATGAATCAGTATCAAAAGGTAAAACCCCTCAAGATATGCTTTCCGACGAGGAAGCCTTAGCTGTGATAACTCGCACTGCCAAGCAAAGACGCGACTCTATAGAGCAATTCAAATCCGGCGGTAGGGAAGACTTAGTCGAAGAAGAAAGTGCTCAACTTAAAATCTTAGAAGAATTTTTACCAACTTTGATGAGTAAAGATGAGATAGAAACTTTCGCTAAAGCAAAAAAGTCTGAACTAGGTATAGAAGACCCAACTAAAAAAGGAATATTAATGGCAACTTTAATGAAAGATTTAAAAGGTAAAGCTGACGGATCTTTAGTAAAAGAAGTAGTAGATTCATTATTTTAATATGACTAAAAAACGCCTCGTAACTCATAACGGTTCTTTTCATGCAGATGATCTTTTTGCAGCTGCAACTCTTTCTCTGTATTTAGATAAAAAAGGAATTGATTATGAGATAGTCCGTACGAGAGATATGGAAGTGATTAAAAACGCAGATTACGTTTTTGACGTAGGAGGTATTTACGATCCTAATACTAATAGATTTGATCATCATCAAAAGAATGGTAGTGGTAAACGTGAAAATGGTATTCCGTATGCAGCTTTTGGTTTAGTATGGAAGCATTTTGGGATGGAGCTTTGCGAAAATGATCAAGAGGTTTGGAAGATTATAGATAGAGAAATTGCCTGCCCTATAGATGCAAACGATAATGGAGTTGATATTGTTTCATTAAAATTTAAAAATGTTAAACCTTATATGGGTTCAAGAGTTTTTTCTATTTTTGAACCTACTTGGCAAGAAACAGAAAATCATATAGATCAAATTTTTAAAGATCAAGTTATAAAAATTAAAGAAGTTCTAAAGAGAGAAATAAAAGTTGCCAAAGATGACGCATTAGGAATGCATATTTTAGAACAATCTTATAAAAATGCAGAAAATAAAAAAATAATTATTTTAGAGCAATCTTTACCAAGATATTTATATCAACAAGTTTTATCTTCTTATAAAGAGCCAATATATTTGATTTTACCTAGTGAACATAGTGAAAATTATAAAGTTGAAGCTGTTAGTCAAGGCCCAGAG